>JADING010000130.1 GCA_017694135.1 Candidatus Scatoplasma merdavium | reverse complement strand
ATCATAGGGAGATTTTGCGCAAGCTTTATAGATGATTTTTTCAATTACAACGGGAGTTTTAGGATTAAACTTGCGAACAGAAGGAAACTTGTCTTTAATGTGCTTTAAGGCGACGGTCACCGCTGATTCATCTTCAAAAGGAACGCGGCCAGTGATAAGTTCAAAGAAAGTGATACCTAAAGAATAGATATCCGATTGCGGAGTTGCCGGATTACCTTCAGAAATCTCCGGAGCGAGATAATGAACAGAGCCGACAACGACATCAGAGCGGGTAATATGGGCAGAATTTTGGAAAGTAGCGATACCAAAATCTCCTAATTTTATCGTTCCATCTGCAGTAATAAAGACATTTTGAGGCTTGATATCACGGTGAATTACTCCGTGTTGGTGAGCATAATAGACCGCAGAACAAAGTTGGTACATAATATCGCAAGCTTCTAAAAATGAGAATTTTCCGCGCAGTGTTAAAGCGTCTCTCAAAGTCTTACCAACAATTAACTCCGTGACCATATACGGTCTTCCGTTATAAGTACCTAAATTAGTAACTTGGACGATGTTTTGATGCTTCAAAGATGCAGCAGCGCGAGCTTCCCTTTCAAATCTCGTGAGATTTAAAGGGTTTTTCATCGTATCCTCTTTGATAATCTTTATGGCAACTTCTTTACCGGTAATAGTATCTTTAGCCTTATAAACTTCCGCCATTCCGCCTTCACCCAAGACACCTTGAATCTGATAGCGTTCTTCAATCAATTCTCCAACTTTCATCATTTAACCTCCAATAAGGAAACAGATATGTTATCGATTCCACCTTTTTCTAACGCTCCGTTAATTAGTTTAGCCGTTTTTTCTTGAGCCGAACCACTTTTCAAAACTATTTGTTCGATATCTTCTTTTGACAGCATATTAGTTAAACCATCAGAGCAGCACATTAATCCATCGTAAGTGTTAGGAATAAAAAGAATATCGTAATCAACGCTTGGATAAACTCCCATGGCATTCATAAGAACGTGCCGTTGCGGTGACTTCAGTGTCTCTTCCTTACTCATAGCACCGACTTGATAAAGGTATTGCACTACCGTTTGATCAGAAGTGAGCTGAACAAGTTTATTCTCTTCCCATTTATAACAGCGTGAATCTCCGCAGTTAATTATCACCGTCACATCTTTGCTAACTAAGGCAAAGACTAAAGTTGTACCCATGCCGTAGAAATCTTTGGTGATAGAAAGCTTGTGTATGGCGCTGTTTGTTCTTTTTACTATTCTTTTTACAGCGTTTTTGATTTGTCTTACCGATTCGAAATCCGTCTCTAAATCAAACAGCTGTAAAACCATGTCCTTAGCCATCTTAGACGCCACTTCACCAGAAGCGTGTCCGCCCATACCATCCGCAACTAGGATGAGCTTAAAATTCTCTTTATCTAAAAAGCCACAGCTATCTTCGTTATTTGGGCGCTTTAAGCCAACGTTGGTATCAGAAAAAATATCGTACTCTCTCATTTTCCTTCATACCTCGCTCTAAGCTGCCCGCATGCCGCTTCGATATCCGAACCGAATTCCTTGCGGATAGTAGACTTAATTCCTTGGCTTAACAAATAGTTGTGAAAATAATGAATGCGATTGTTAGATGAACGTTCAAAATCGTTTTCCACAACTTTGTTATATGGAATTAAGTTGACAAAAGCGTGGACTCTTTTAGCGATCTTCGCTAATTCTTTCGCGCACTCATCACTGTCATTAAGATCTTTTATCATGATGTATTCGAAAGTCATATTTCTGTTTGAATCAGCGTAGTATTCTTCCAAAGCCGGGATGAGTTTTTCTAAAGGATAAGCGCGGTTAACAGGCATAATCTTCGAACGTATTTCGTCAATAGGAGCGTGGAAAGACACCGCGAGATTGACTTGCAAGCCCTCTTTGCCGTAGCGAAGAATTCCTGGGACTATACCGCAAGTAGATACCGTTATATGTCTAGCTCCAATTTCCATTCCCGAAGGAGAATTTGCGATTCTAATAAAGGACATGACATTATCGTAATTATCAAAAGGTTCCCCAGTTCCCATAACGACAATATGAGAAACATGGCGAGAAGGGTCAACTTCTTTTAAAAGTCGATTCATAACTATGACTTGCCCAACCATTTCCTCAACTTTCAAATTTCTGACTTTTTTTAATAGACCAGAAGCACAGAACTTACAGCCCATGTTACAACCGACTTGAGAAGTAACACAGACCGCATCACCGTATACATAATGCATCAAAACCGTTTCAATTTTATGACCATCTGAAAGTTCTAAAAGGAGTTTTATCGTTCCGTCTTCAGAAAATCTCTTGACAAATATCTTCGGTAAATCTAAACTGAATTTTTCTTTAAGCTCTTCTCTAAACGCCTTGGAAACATCGCTCATTTGATCGAAGCTATCAGCGTCTTTTTTATAAAGCCAAGAGAAAAGCTGCTTCGAACGATAGCTCGATTGATTAAGACCGATCATTTTTGCAGTCAGTTGTTCTAAGCTGAAACCGTAAATGTTTTCTTTTTCCATCTTATTCCTCTTTTTCTAAAATGGCGTAATACATTCCATAAGAGTTATATTCGTATGGAAAAATGGTTTTTTCTTTAGCTAATACGTAGTCTTTGTGCCTTTTTAAAAAGGAAGAAACTATTTTAGACCCCTCTTCTTTTAAGATAGATTCACAAGCGTAAACTAACACACCAGAAGGCAAAAGATATTTTGCCCCTTCTTCTAAATAAGCCATCTCTTTTTTAGTTATCTTCTTAAGTTCGTTGCTAGTGATAGTTAAAGCAATTGAAGGCCTTTTAGAAAGTTGGCCTAAAAATGATGACTTAGGAGTGACAAAAACAACATCGTAAGAAGAGTAAGGCAAATAAGTGCGTAACATATCTAAATCAGCCATGTATGCTTTAATGTTATCTAATCCCAATCGCTGATACTGGTATTTAGCGTGGCGATAAGATATCTCAGTTTCAAAAGAGACGTCTAAATTGCCTTCTTGACCTTTTAAATAAACGGCTATACCGGAAGATAATCCCCCGTTTATTTCTCCTATTTGCAGGCACTTGGTCTTGTAAGATACATCGCTAAATTCATCGATAAGTATCTGCCAAGACAAGTCGCAAGAAAATATCTTCCCGTGTTGATACTCCAAGCTCTTGCTCACATTCTCTTTTCCTGAATACGTGACAGCACCGCCAACCTCCTCAATTGGATGATAGGTATCCAACGCAGCAATCTCATCGAAAAATACCTTAGATGTATTCACTCTCAGATAGTTCAAAACGTGATTCGATTTAGATTTTAAAACGTTGAGCATCATGTCATCGCCGTATTCTTTAGCGTATAGTTTCACCACCCATTCCGGAGTCGAAAACATGAAAGACAAGCACTTGTAATAATCTTGCATTATTTCTTTCGACAGCTTGAATTTTGAAGAAGAAAAAGAAGTTAGTTTTTCTTTTGTTTCATTAGGATCCAACCTTAATAGAAGGTCATCGTTAACTTTTAGTAACTCATCGATGACTTGGAACGCCGCTATATCTTTTTTTAAATATCTAAGCTGATATAAGCAAGGTATTAAAAGATATATTTCATCGTCGTCACTTTCAAAAGAAGGAAACAGTTCCCCGGCCTGATAAGAGAGCAAAAAGAAATGGCGAATAGAGCCTCTCAAAGTTTTAGATAACAAGGCCTTGTCTTGAAGTGAAAGGTTATATTCGTTATTAAAATCATTTAAAACCGCTTGAACCGATCTTTTGTCATCAATTATTTCTTTTAAAGCGCGCAAGCATAAATAAATTACATTCATAATAAAAGCTCTCTTATTAAGTATACCAAAATAGCAGCTTGGTAAGTTAATTTAGAAAGCTGGTAGCTTTTTATATCATCTAATAAAAAGCAGGCTTATTAGCCCGCTAAATTAATGATGGTGATGGTGGTGTAACCTTTCGGCCTCTTGTTTGTTTTGCTCTTTTTCTTTCTCTTCGACTTTCTTTTCATAGCCTTCAAAGGCGTTACCTAAATAAACATCATCGCTGTTCTCTTCATAGTCAAAATGAACCATGTTATCTTCTTGCATATAGCGCGGATAATCAGGATTGACGTAATTGTACTCGTGTTCGACATCAAAATAAGTAAATAAAACCCTGACATGAATGTGAGTCGTATTAAATAATTTAATTAAACAAGAAGCGATTTTTTCTTCGAGAGGTTCGTATTTTTTTGGAGCTTCAACTTCGATGTTAAGCTGGTAAGAAGTCTGTTCAACTCCCTTGTAAATCAAGAATGAATCCGGGGCGTAAAAAATAATTTCTTCCGGGTTTGTTTCAAAAATTTTCGCCGCTTCAAGATGGATATCTCTGACAAGTTCTTGAGCGTTAAACTGATCGATTCCTAAAAGTTTAATAACAATCATTTTATCTCCTTAAATATCTGAAGAAGGATCAATATCGATAGAAAGGTGTATCTCTGACGAAGTCATCTTCAAATCAATTAAATCCTTTAATATCCGCTTGACTGCTAAGCGGTTTTTATATTTTAGCATCAACTTTCGATAATATCTATTATTGAGCTTTTCAATATATGGAACAGAAGGTCCATAAACCAAAGCTAAGCTGTGCTTTACTAACTTGTTTACTAAGAAGTTTTTAACTTGGTAAGAAGCTTGAACTACTTTATCCTTTTTGGAAGAAGATAAAGTGATATTTGCTAAATAGCAATACGGAGGATAGTTCCTAGCTTGCCTGTTTTTCATCTCGTAAATGTAGAAAGCTTCGTAATCTTGCTTAGACGCTAATTCAATGACCTTGTTATCCTTTGAATAAGTCTGGACGATAGCTTTTCCAGTGAAATCTCCTCTTCCTGCTCTGCCTATTAATTGCGTGAGCATATCAAAAGTGTTTTCATTAGCCTTGTAAGAAGGAAATTCTAAAGACTGATCAGCCATAAGAGCAACAGCGAGAGTTACATTAGAAAAATCGTGCCCCTTAGCAACCATCTGCGTACCGACTAACACATCGTATTTCCCCAAGGCAAAATCGCTTAAAATTCTGTGGTATTCTCCCTTTAAACGCGTTGAATCCGCATCCAAAATACCAACTTTGATTTGCGGAAATATTCTCTCTAAGTCGTCCTTGATTCTCTCTGTTCCAAATCCGTTGTATGAAAACTTAGTCCCGTGGCACTTCGGGCATTCAAAGGAAGAGACGGAAATTGAATAATCGCAGTGATGGCATCTTAATTCTCCGCTTTTTTTATGATAAACCAAAGGAACCGAACAATTAGGGCAAACCAGAGTCTTCTTGCAGTTATCGCAAGTGTAAATAGGAGCGTATCCCCTTCTGTTTAACAGGAGAATCGCTTGGTGATTAGAAGCGAAAGTACTTTCTAATTCTCTTACTAAAGGACGAGAAATAATTGCGGATTCATCGTTGATATTAACGTAATCATTTAAAGAAACTATCTGGACTTCCGGAAGTTCATTTTCGTTTATTCGCTTGTTTAACTTAATCAAAGCCATTCTTTTTGACTCAGTCATCGCCTTCATTTCTAAAGAGGGGGTTGCAGAAGCGTAAATTACTTTGCACTGTGTTTTTTCGCTTAACATCAAAGCGACTCTTCTCGCATCGTAATAAGGAGAAGTGTCTTGCTTGTAAGACTCAACGTGTTCTTCATCAACAACTATTAGTCCCAAGTCTTTAACTGGAGCAAAAATAGCAGAACGAGTTCCAATGACAACTTTCTTTTCCCCTCTAGCAATGGAACGGTATTCATCGTATTTAACTTTATTTGATAAACCCGAATGAAAAATAGCGACTTGATTATTAAACACCGAATAAAAAAGAGAAATCATCTTGTCAGTCAAAGAGATTTCCGGCACCAAAACTATAGAAGACTTCCCGCGTTTTAAGTAATAAGAAACCAAATGGAGATAAATCTCCGTTTTTCCTGAACCGGTCACACCTTGAATTAAAAATGTTGAATCAGGAGAATTAATTATCTTATCAAAGGCATTCTCTTGCTCTTCGGTTAAAGTCTTCAAATAATACCCTTCATCTTCTAAGCTCAACTGCGTTTTTACTTCTCGATCAATTATTTCTACCAAAGAATTGTCAACTAAAAACTTTAAGCTAGCCTTAGCACCTATTTTGCTCACAGGTGTTTCTTTATCAAGTTCTAAATACAGTTTTTCCTGATTGGAATTGAGCTTTATTCCTAAAGTGTTCTCTTTTCTTAACGCGACTTTTTGAAAGCGAAGCTGAGGCTTAGATTTAGAAGAAGAATTCGGTTTTAAAGAAGGTGGAAGCATCGCTTTTAACACTTCAATTAAGGGGCAAAGATAATAATCCGCAACTTTTTTTGCGAGCTCATAGAGCTCTTTATCAATGATAGGTTCTTTATCTAAGACGCTTTGAATGGTTTTTAAACTGTAATCTAATTTAGATAAATAGGTTTGAAAATCCTCATTGATAACTTCTGGTTCATCAACGATAAAACCGACGATAGACGAGGAGTTAAAGTCAATATTTACTCTCATACCAAAAGAGAGTCTCTCCTCTCCTAAATAAGCGTAAGTAAAAGGCTTATCGAGATTGTAGACTCCTCTTTCAACCAAGACTTTAACAAGCTGAAACATCTTTCCTTTTATCTATTTCACTTTCGATAATACTTTTAATTTCCGTAGCAGCGCGCGGAACAATATCGTTGAGAACTTGATAATCGTAATTAAACATCTCTTTTATTTCTGAGCGCGCCTTGTCCATTCTCTTTTTAATGACGTCTTCAGTTTCAGTTCTTCTCTTTCTAATGCGCTTTTCTAAATCCGGCCAAGAAGGCGGGAGCAAGAAAATAGAAACGACATTCTTGTCGCCGAGTTCTTTCATTTTCTTTAAAACTTGAGTAGCGCCTTGAACTTCAATTTCTAAGAGGACGTTTTTGCCTTCGTTACGAAGGCTATCGACGTACTGTTTCGGAGTTCCGTAAGAATGACCGACGAAAGATACATATTCTAAAAAGTTACCTTCCTCAACGTTTTTTTGGAAAGTTTCTTCATCGACAAAAAAATAATCAACTCCGTTTTGTTCTAAACGGCGAGGAGCTCTGGTAGTCATAGAAATAGAATAGACAATATCGAGATCCTTATTTTCCATCAAAGCGCGGCGAACCGCTCCTTTGCCAACACCAGAAGGTCCAGATAAGATAATTAAAAGGCCTTGTTTCATAATGTAATTTTAGCTTTCTCTCTATGCAGAAATATAATAGCAAATAAATTAGACAAAATAAATATTTATAAATACCCTATTTAGCGAGCATATTAAATGATTCATACAGTGCTTGCAATCTATTTATCGTTTCTCCTCTTATATATTAAAGCCTATTTTAAAACCCCAGTTCCAATTGCAGAAGAGGGGTTAAAGGAGGTATTAAATAGTATTAATCATCGTAATTATCTAGATTAATTTCACTGATGGTATAAGGGATTTCATAAGGATTACCATTCTCATCAGTCCCTTGGACAAAATCGTTTAACCAATCAGCAGAAATTGTTATGTACTCTTGCGATTCTCTAATGTCGATAAATACGTAAATTCCATCGAAATAATATTCAGGGCAGCGAACATTGACTGTCTCAATAGCGGTACCAGTAAAGTTACAAGCCTGGATATTGCGGATAGATTCAGGTAAGGTGAAAGTTCCCTCTTCAACTTCTCTGTGATTGACAGAAGAGGTCGAAAGTGAAGTGCAGTTAAAGAAGACGAAAGATTGCAAATTGCGCAAGCCTTTAAATGAGTAGTGCTCTTCGACAGGTTCGTTCAACTCACAGTTAAAGTTAATGTTATTTAACGAAGTGCAATTAGCGAAAGCAAAGGAAGCAATCTCTGTAATCGAAACAGGAAAATCAACAGTTTTCAAAGCTGTGCATCCGTTAAAAGCATTAGCGTTAATAATGGTTAAACTGTCCGAGAAAGTGACTGTTTCGAGCTTGGTATAATCTCTAAACATATTTTCAGCTACAGCAGTCGGACCGTTTTTAAAAGTGTAAGTAGTAAGCGTGTTAGCTAAAGAAGAACCGAAAATTTCCGTTAAATCTTCCCCGTAAGGAAGAGATAAGGAAACCACCTTAGTAAGGCCATTAAAGGCATTTTCACCAATTGAAGTGTTATCGGCTAATTCGATAGATGTAACATTGATAGCACCATCAAAAGCGTTAGCGCGAACCTCAACAGAGTTAATAATATCGATATCGTTTATACCCGTGCAGTTATCAAAGGCTGATTCACCGATGTATTTTAGGCTGCTAGGTAAATCTAAGCTCTGACTGTAAGAGGCGTAAGAGTCTTTAGCTACCCCGGTTGTTCCTTCTTTCAAAGCCGTCTTAGAAGAAGATTTAGATCCTAAATAGGCGGTACCTAAATATATTTCCCCATCCGGCAAACTGGCGTAATACGGGGTTGAAGTTATCGAATTATCAGATATAAATTCCAAGGTATCTAAACCGTTAATGGTACTTAAAGAGGTGGAATTATCAAAGCTATTGTCATCAATAACTTTAATGTTAGTAAAATTGACCTCTTTAAGATTAGGTAGATCAGCTAGTAAAGATTGAGCACCGCGCTCACCAGTAATCGTAACTTTTTCAATGGAATTTAAGCTGTTTTCATTGTTATCGACAAAATCAGCAACCGAAACACTCCCGTTGTAAGTTAGTTCTTTTAAAGAGGGCGAGTTAGTAACAATCGGGCCTTCTGAAGATATCTCAGCGTTAGCTAAATCGAGCTTAGTGAGGCTTTCACAGTTTGCAAAGGCCTCTTCTCCAACGCTAGTCACGCTGCTAGGAAGAACCACTTCTTCCAATGAAGTACCATCAAAAGCGTTAGCGCCGATGGTTTCTAATCCTTCAGGAAGAACGATGGATTTTAACTCGGTATGTCCGGCAAAAGCATCGGGTGAAATGGTTTTAATATTGCTAGGAACCGTGTAACTTTCTCCGATGTTTCCGTTAACCGCATACAATACGTTGCCAAAAATTATGGCTCCGCTGTGATTTTCTAAATAAGTGGTATACCAAGGCACCTCATCAAATACCCTATCGCCGATATATGTTAAATTAGTGAGCTCGTCGACATTGATATCATTGAGGTTAGTCATACGGCGGAAAGCTTCATCGCCGATATATTCAATAGTATCGGGAAGCTCAATCTTACTTACCGTCGTGTTGCGGTAAAAGCACAACTCGTTAATTCTAACAATAGGATATCCTTGACCGTAAACAGTTTGGACATCTTTTCTGATGGAATCTTCAATAATTAAGGTCGAACCATTATCTTCAACGTAACCTGGAATATCAGGTAAACCATCGGAATACGTGTATTGGTTTAAAGTGATTGTCGAATCGTTAACTGAGGGGGTTTCATCGAAAATATCCGCAGCGGTTCCTGAAGGACCAGCAACTACTTGATAAGCGAAACGTTCAGTGAACTTATCGTTTTCAAACGGGTTATAAAGCGCTCCGTTTTCATTTGAATCATCGCAAGAAATCAAACTTAGCGAACTAATTAACAGAAGCGGAACGCTGGCTATAAGGTACTTTCTTTTTGCCATAGTTCTCTCCTTTAAATAATCTTGACGTTATTAGCCTTGTTATAGGCTGACAAATGGGCATCGTGATCAAAGCTGATCTTAATATCATCGACATTTCCTTTGTAAGAAGTAATATCAACGTAATTAATCATATCTCCAACCTTGACCTTGAGATAGGACTTTTTAAGATATTTATACACTCCTAATTTTTCGTGCTCAATAAGGTTAGAAGAGTCTTCGACTATCTTAACTCCGTATTCTAAACGGTAAGGATTAGTGAAGCAGTTTCTTCCTTCAATAGCGAACAAGCGTTTAGTAGCGACATCAGAAAGGCGATATCTAGCGTTAGGAACTTCTCCGTAGAAGACAACTTCCTTACCGCGTCCATCTTTCTTAGCTTCTTTAACCTTAACAAACTTACCATCGGAAGCAAACGTATGGGAGATAGGTTCAATTCCCGTTTCTTTATCAGAGAAGATAACATCTTCTAAAGCGACATCAAAACTGATCTTAGTACCAGGTTTAACTTCGACAGGTGAAGTAGTGAAGATATAGTGGTCCTTATCTTGCTCTAAGCAAACTAGATACAAGTCATCTTCGACCTTTTGAACTTTCGAACAAGTCAAAGAGAACTCGTCTCCATCGACAATAGAACTTGCAGGAATCTCAATTTCATAAGTCCCATCTTTCAAAGAGCTGAAAGCCTCGGGTAACGGGAGAGTTTTATTGAACAAAACCATCTTTCCACCTTCAACTTTCAAAGAAGCAAAGGACTTAGAAGGATTGAACGGCATAACTGTAAACTCAGTTTCAGCATCAAAAAGCTGAATGAAATCAGGATTAAATTTAAGATGTATCACATCGTTGACCTGATGGGTATCAGAAGCCGGAACTTTGATGATAATAGAAGCGTTAGTAACTGACTCTTCAGTGTTGACTTTATCAGCTAAGTCAGCGTAAAGGAGAGTTTCATTACCGAGTTTTTCAATATTGCTAATGACAGCCTCAATAGTGCTCTTTCCTTTTCTCTCAGCTAAAACAATGTTATCCGGACGAATGCCTAAAGTTAGATAAGTCTTCCCATCTAAGTAATGCGGGTTGCACTTAATGAAGTTCTCAAAATCGAGAACCATCTGCTGTTTGTCTTCAAATTCGATAGTGACATTCTGACCATCTTTATTCAAAGTAACATTGAAGAAGTTCATTTGCGGAGTACCGATAAATCCGGCAACAAACTTGTTAATAGGATAATTGTAAAGATTGGTAGGAGTATCGATCTGCTGGACAAAGCCGGCTTTCATAACAACGATACGGGTACCCATGGTCATAGCTTCGACCTGGTCGTGAGTGACGTAGATAAAAGTAGTTGCGAGTTTCTTGTGAAGCTTCGTGATTTCTGAACGCATTTGAGCGCGGAGCTTTGCATCCAAGTTTGAAAGAGGTTCGTCGAGCAAGAAGACCTTCGGATTGCGAACAATGGCGCGCCCTAACGCAACACGCTGACGCTGACCACCTGACATTTCCTTCGGTTTTCTCTGCAAGTACTCTTCAATACCCAATATCTTTGCAGCTTCTAAAACGCGGCGATTAATTTCATCTTTGTTAACGTGCTTGATTTTCAAAGAAAAGGCGATATTATCAAACACAGTCATATGAGGATATAAGGCGTAATTTTGGAACACCATCGCGATATCTCTGTCTTTCGGCTGGACATCGTTAACCAGATTTCCTCCGATAAACAAATCGCCAGCGGTGATATCTTCCAAGCCCGCAATCATACGCAAAGTAGTCGATTTACCGCAGCCAGAAGGACCGACAAAGACAATGAACTCTTTATCTTTAATGTGAATGTTGAAATCTGAAACGGCTTTAGCTCCATTCGGATAGACTTTGTAAATGTGATTTAAAACAACATCTGACATAGCATTATCTCCTTTATTGTTCTATATAAGTGACGCTGAGAGGTGAAAGAACGATATTTCCATCTTCCAAATAAGAATACGTCGTTGCGCTTAAGCAATCGACCAATTTCAATTCCCCCTGTTTTAAAGAGTAGTTTTCTTCTGGAGAAGTGTTCACAAATAAGTAAACGGTTTTATCTAAATACTTCTTTTCAATTTGAACAACCCTATCAGTAAGAGACTTAACTTCCACGACCTTTCCGGCTTGAATAGCTGGATTCATATGGCGGAAAGCATAGAAGCGGCGGAAGAAATTAAACGAGGAATCAGGATCGTTAACCTGATCCAAATACGAACCTGAATACTTCTTCTGGTTGTCGTTTTGACCTTGAACAAGCTCTTTAGGCGTATAAGAATCTCCCCAGTTAAACGGAGCGCGGCAGTATCTGTCATCACTTCCTTGCTTAACTCCCATCAAACCGATTTCATCTCCGTAATAAGTGAAGTAATTCCCGGAGAAGCAAGCCATCAACGAGTAGAAGAATTTCATTTTTTCCAAGAGATAATTCCCCTGCGAAACAAACTGGTTGTTTATTCTTCCGACATCGTGGTTAGAATTGAAGTAACAGTCGATGTGAGTTGAATTAATCTCGCTCTCTTCTTCGTTATACCCGTAGAGAGTTTCAAATTTCTCAGAATTGAATTTCCCATTTCTTATAGCGTTAAACGGGAAAGAGTAATGCGAAGGGAGAGAATTAACAGAAGTCTGAAAGTCGAAGTAAGAATCGATATTAGTATTTTTTACATATTCCCTGCATTCAGCAAACGACCAAGGACCTTCAGCGACGATATAAACATCGGGATTGAACTTTTTAGCTTCAGATTCGATGTAATTAATATATTCGAAGTTCTTGTTTAAATCGACTGCTTCTTCTCCATAATAGGACTTTACCGCATCGAGTCTAAATCCATCGACTCCTTTTTCACTCCAGAATCTCAAGTAATCGGAATGTATTTGTCTAACCTTGGAATTATCTAAGTTCCAATCAGGCATCGTCTGAGAAAAGCCTTCAAACAACCAATCTCCGACATTAGTTTCATAAATTCTATTCGAGTAATCTGAGAAAGAAGAACCGCGGTAGATAAAGCGGAAGTAATCGATTTCTGGATACTTTTCTACTAGCTCCTTGCTCGGTCTCCCGTTTTCATCGTGAGCGGTTGAAGTCTTTAGACCTTCAATAGCTTTTTTAAATAGCGCGTTATCGATAGAGGAGTGATTCAAGACCGTATCGATAATGACTTTAAGCCCTCTTTGATGAGCTTGATCTATCAGCGTCTCAAATTGTTCCATAGTACCAAACTGCGGATCGATAGACTCTAGATCAATAACATCGTATTTGTGATAAGAGGTCGCTTTGTGTATAGGTGATAAGAAGATGCCATTGACTCCCAAAGAACCAAGCCCGTAAGGATCACCTTTCTTTCTCAAGTAATCGAGCTTATCGATTATCCCTTGAAGATCTCCGATTCCATCACCGTTAGAGTCCGCAAACTGCGGAACGAAGATATGATAGTAATCGTCGATTTTGTCATCGTTTTTCTCCCCTTCCTTATTTGATTTATCCAAAATGTAACTCGGAAGGTCCTTGTCAACATCGACAAAGTTAGACTCACTTTGCTCTTGACAAGAAGTAACTATAGAAAGGGCGCTGACTCCAGTAACAAGCATCTTCACCAGGCGTTTCATTTTTCCTCCTGGATAACAATAGCGGCGTGTTTAGCTAAGTGACACTCACCGTTTTCATATCTAGCATCACCTAACTTATAAAGGATATTACCTTTAACTGAATAGCTCGCTTCTTCGTCTTTGAGGTTAATTAAAACCAAAATATCTTTTCGTTTGTAACCTAAAGGAAAATCGACAAAATGGAAATCGTAAGAAGTGAACTCTTCGTGAGATTTGCGCAGTGCGATAAGTTCTTTAATAACATTGAGCAACGAAGAAGGATCTCTCTCCTCTTCTTCAACGGTAGTATCGCCTTTGTTAGTAGGTAAGAACGTCTTTTCCGAAGTTGAGAAACCAGCGTTTAAAGAAGCATCCCATCTCATCGGTGTCCTCGAACCCGTTCTTTGGAAGCCACCTTCAAAAGAAGGTAAGGACGTATCAGTGTGCATACCGATCTCATCCCCGTAATAAAGGTAAGGAACACCGGGGAAAGTAAACAAGAACAGATAAGCTAATTTAAGCTCTTCTTGATTCAAATAGTTAGCGATTCTCCAAGTATCGTGGTTACCAGAAATCAAAGACAACTGACCTTTGAATCTCTTTGAAGCCAGCAATCTCTTATTGACATCTTTAACAAACATCTCATAGAGCTTGCTGTTGTAATTCACTAACAAAGGAGCGGTAAATCCATTCTCTCCTTGTCTAAATAAATGGTGGGAGAAATTGTCGTGGTGATCCAAGACGAAATCTGAATCGAAACCCGCTTGTAAAGAGCGGTGAGGATTCGACCATTCGCTAGTCATGTAAAACTTTTTAACTCCCTGTTTGTATAGATCTTCTCTGATCTTCTTCCAAGTCCATATAGTAGCTTTCTTACTCGGATCGTTCTTAACCAAAGAATCAGCCATATCGCAGCGGAAACCATCGACGCCCATATCCAGATAAAACTTCATGATTTTCTCAATATATTCCCTTCCTTTTTTCGCTTCCTTATAAGGGATTTGATAGGAAGGATCATCGATTTCATTAAATCCGTAATTGATAGCGGCTTGATGAGCGAAAAAGTTGACCATATAGCAACCATTACGATCAAACATACCTGAAATAAAGCGGTATTTAGGATTGTAGTTCCAAACGTTATTGTTCCAAATGAAGGTGTCATACTCTTCGTTAGGAACATTCTCAGATGACTTTAAGAAAGTCTTTTCCTGAATAGAAACGTGACCAGGAACTAAGTCTAAGAAAAGCACCATATTTCTTTGATGCATCTTCTCAATAAGTTCTTTTAAGTCATCGTTAGTTCCGAATCTCTTATCGACCAAATAAGGATCAGAAACATCGTATCCACCATCTTTAAAAGGTGAGGTGTAAATCGGATTTAACCAAATGGCGTTAAACCCTAGGCCTTGGATGTAATCAAGTTTGGAGATGATACCTTGCAAGTCGCCGAAACCATCTCCGTTAGTATCCAAATACGAATTGGGATATATTTCGTAAAATATAAGATCTTTAAATTTCATATCTCTATCCTTTCACTGAACCACCAGTAACACCGGCGACATAATATTTCTGCGTGAACAAGAACAAAATCATAATAGGAACAGAAATCAAAACCGCACCGGCAAAGAACATCGTCATGTTGTTAACGATATCCTCTCTCGATTGAATCATGTTGTATAAACCCAGAGCAATTGTGTAATTCTCCGTGTTGTCGCGCAAAATAACTGACGAGAAGATATAGTCAACCCACGGTGACATAAAGGAAGTTAACAAAGTGTAGACCAAAATAGGCTTAGACAAAGGCAAGACTATCTTGTAGAAAACTTTGAAGTTGTTAGCCCCATCAATTCTCGCTGATTCATCTAGCGATTTAGAAACGGTGTCGAAGAAACCTTTCGCAATTAAGAAGCCAGAACCTGATGCGCCAGAATAAATGAGAATCAAAGATATCAACGTACCGGAGATTCCCAAGGCCTTAAGGATGTTATAAACAGCGATCATCGACATGAAACCCGGGAACATACCGAGAATCAAATTGATGTTCATAAATCCCTTTCTAGCTTTAAAGCGAAGACGGGACATCGTATAAGCCACGGACATAACAAACAAAGTAGAAATGACCATGCAGAAGATAGCGACAATCAAAGTATTAAAGAACCATCTCTTAAACGGGAAGACGTCAGAAACTAAGATGTCGTAATACCAATGGAAGGTTAAACCTTCATCAGGTATGAGGTTCCCGGTAAACGAAGATACGTTACGCAAGGAAACAAAGATAATCATAATAATAGGAATAATCCAGATTATTCCTAAAACAGCGAGTACCAAATAACTCAGAGAGTTAGTGATAGCGCGTTTTTTCTTCATCGAGTGGAACTTCTTAGTGCGCTGAGCGTTTTCTTGTGCCACTTGTTCAGAATCAATGAGGT
>JADING010000129.1 GCA_017694135.1 Candidatus Scatoplasma merdavium | reverse complement strand
AAGTCGAAATTATCTATAAGTTCGTAGGCGCAATCAACTTACCGCAATATAGCGCATATTAAAATGCACTAAAACCGTGCGGTAACGAAAAACGGGTAGGCAGTTAAAACCTACCTACCCGCAAATTCCCCACGAATAATTAACTAAATGCAGCTGTTAAATTCAAAGATTTTGTTCAACGACAAAAACACAAGATATAGTAACAAAAAAGCACAAGATACGCAATATCTTGTGCTTTTTGTCTGTTGTTGCTTTTTCGTACTACAAAGATGGCTGCCCCTGACAGACTCGAACTGACGACACTTCGGTTAACAGCCGAATGCTCACCGACTGAGCTAAGGGGCAATATGGATGCGGCAACTACCTATCCTCCCGGAGGGTGATCCTCAAGTACTTTCGGCGTAAGAGAGCTTAACTTCTGTGTTTGGAATGGGAACAGGTGGATCCTCATCGCCATTATCACCGGAATGGCTCCGCTTGTTGGACTTATACAAGAAAAGCGCAAGTGACAGGCTTGCGCTTTTCCCTATTATATTATTTCAAAATGAGCCAGAGTTTCTTTAATAGCCAAAACCATCTTTTCTGTCGGATGCGATCGCGGACGTTTTAATTCTTCAACTGCGTTGGGAGCATCATACATTGGCAACCCCAAATTACGCTTAACCTCCGCAATATATGCCGTATGCACTTTGAATCCATAATTCTCTTCGACATATTTCTGTATTTGTTTATAAGTCGTTTTTGCTTTCGGTTTTGAATCTTCTACTTGCTTTTGTGTTTCAGCCAAAGAAATTTGCCCTTCTTTCTCACCAAACTCAACTTTTACGCTGATACGACTGTCGGGTTCTTTGTGGGACAAAAGAACCAGCGTCTCAACGTGTGTATAAAAGGTAAAAATAACTACTTCAAAATATATTGAAGTAGTATATGGAAACCATTCTTATCAATCTATAATTGATACTCTTAAAGATGTAAACTATGCAGATTATATCAATAAGGTTCAAGTCCTGTTTTTGCTCAGAAAAGGCAAAAAGTCAGCATAAAATTAAAACCTATCTTACTATAGGAAAAATCCCCTATTTTTACCAGAAAAGTAGCAAAAACCCTGAAAAACTCATCGTTTTTCAGGGTTTTTACAGTGGACAGCATTTTTATCCACTAAACATGAAACAGTCGGTGTGATTTGAACCTGACGGTTTTTCCCAATGATTATGCCATCTACTTCAAAGCAGCAAGCTGTTCTAATTATCGAACCGAAGTTAACCGGATCTTCAATACCATCGAGGATAATAACTAAAGAGTTTGTTTTACCTTTGAGCTTTGAAAGAAAGTTGGTCAAATCGCAGTATTCAAACGGCTTAGTCAAAGCGACGACACCTTGGTTATTGACGTTTGGTCCGGCGTATTTATTCAACATAGATTTAGCAGCGTACTCGACTGCCACATTCGCCTTTTTAGCTAAAAAATAGATATCTTTAAGCGAAGGAGAGTCTAAAAGATAAATTTTAACTATCTTCTGAGGATTAGCCTCAATGAGATTCTTAACCGGATTCCTTCCGTAAACACAATCTGCCATATTTTTACTCCCAATAAGAATTTTATTAACACTGTTAGTCTCTATCAATAAGACTTACTATCTAGTTACTATCAATTTTTAAAAATGTAAATTTTGTTAATACAGCCTGGTGCGCGGAAGTTTACAATCGAGTTTAATTGGAGACACCGCATCTTTCAACTCATCAGCAAAAGCTTTCACTGTTGAAGCAGGAGAGCGAGATAAAGTAACTTGAACGCGCAAGACTTCCTGATTGTGATAAACGCTGATTTTTGATGAAATGTTAATTATCTTTAACCCGTAAGTATTTGAAATTTTAACTATGTCATCAGCAATGTTATTTTTAGGATCAACTAAGATAGTAACAATTGGATTAGACTTTGAAGTTTTCTTTTCAAATAGCGACAAAACAACAAGTAAGCACAGAGCTACAAAGGTAAATATCATCGATTCAGCTACATAACCCATACCGCAGCCAAAACCAACTAACCCAACCAAAAAAATTGTTGAAGAAGTAGTTATTCCTTTTATATCTTTACCGGTTTGAACGACGCTTCCAGCAGAGATAATTGCCAAGGCTATTACGCTGCAGCAAAGAGCAACTACGCGCATATCACTGCTAGCATATAAAGTAAAAATACCAACTATAGCCATACACAGAGCAAAGAGAATATGAGTTCTAAGTCCTGCAGCATGACCATTGAATTCTCTTTCTAGGCCGATAAGAGAAGATAGAACTATAACAATAAGAGCGATAACAATAGAATAAGAAGCTAAGTTGTTAGATAGATTTAAAATCGCCTCGTTCATTAAATAAGCCCCCTTTCAATTAAAAGCTTGCGGTAAATATCGGATTTTTCATAGTCTTTTTCCATTCTGTACTTTTGATAAAGAGCGTAGTGTTCCTTGTCTTCATCACTGAGGACAACCTTCTCGTATTTAAATCCGAAGATATCAAAAAATTTATTCAGCGTGTTATAAACTTTCGAAGCTTGCGTAAGATCCAAATTAGATGTACGCAAAAGAATATTGGCTTTCTTAACTTGCGCTTCGATTTCTGAGATAGCGTTAGCGCTGGAAAGATCGTCAGCTAAATAGTTCATAAATCTTTCATAAGCTAGTTCGTCTAGCTCAGCATTGAATTTGACATTTAAGAATCCAGCTTTCGCCTCTAGTTTTTTCAAAGCTAAAACGTATCTATCTACTTCGCTAGAAGCCTTTTCCAAAAGTTCAGGAGTGTATGAAAGTGGAGAACGATAAGAAGTTGTATAAAAGAAGTATCTAATAGCGTTCGCTCCATATTTATCTATCGCATCTTTAGCTAAAACAATATTCCCTAAAGATTTCGACATCTTTTCATCCCCCATGTTTATAAATCCAACATGCATCCAGTAATTAGCTAACTCCGCATGCTTATAAGCATACTGTTGGGCGTTTTCGTTTTCGTGATGAGGGAACTTCAAATCAAATCCACCACCGTGAATGTCGATAGTGCTCTTTTTAAAATGAGAGTTAATCATAACCACGCATTCAGTGTGCCAACCTGGACGCCCTTTACCTAAAACCGTCTCAAACTTCACGCCCTCATCAGCAGTGTTTTTCCACAAAGCAAAATCAGAAGGAGAACGCTTATCAGCCTTAGTTTCAATTCTGGCACCAGAAATCAAATCTTGAATATCGATCTTAGAAATTTCCCCGTAATTAGGATCTTTAGTGACATCGAAATAAATATCACCATCTTCTCCTTTATAAGCAAAGCCATTTGACATTATTGTAGAAATAAATTCGACAATCTGAGGAATGTAATTAGACACGCGCGGATGATCTTCTAAAGGTAAGCAGTTGAGCTTAGTTAAACAGTCCTCATAAGCCTTGATATAGAAGTCGCTAACTTCCTTTTCACTCTTGTTTGATTCTAGAGCTTTAGAAATAATCTTGTCATCAATGTCAGTGTAATTAGAAATGCAGTGAACCTTATATCCTATTTCACTTAAGACGCGAGTTAACAAATCAAATGTCAAAACCGGACGAATATTACCTATATGAACGAAATTGTAAACCGTCGGCCCACAATAATAGATAGACACTTCATCTTTGACAATCGGCTCAAATTTTCTCTTGCCAGCTTTTAGAGAATCATACAGATAAACTTCACGCATAAACACCTCCTTATTCATCTAAGGATTGGACCTTATATAAATTATAGTAAACTCCGCGTTTTGACAAAAGTTCTTGATGAGATCCAAACTCAGCAATTTGACCTTTATCAATGACGTATATAGTATCGGCATGGCGAATAGTAGAAAGGCGGTGAGCAACCATAATCATAGTGCCTATCGTCTTTATTTTTTCTAAAGAGTTCTGAATAATGACTTCTGATTCAGTATCGATATTGGAAGTCGCTTCATCGAGAATAATCATCTGCGGTTCAGCGTAAATGACTCTTGCAAAAGATATAAGTTGCCTTTCTCCTTGCGAGAAGTTCGAGCCGTTTTCTGAAACCACAGTGTCGTATCCATCTTTTAAATGCGAAATAAACCCATCCGCTCCAACAAACTCGGCAGACTTTTTGACATTTTCTATATCAGATTTCTCGTCATCTAAACTGATGTTGTATTTTATATCTCCGGAAAACATCGAAACGTCTTGAAGCATCTGACCGATAAGCTTACGCAAGGAGTGAATTGAAATATTTTGAATAGGAATATCGTCAATTAATATCTCACCTTTTTGAATGTCGTAATTCCTAACAATAAGGTTAATAATAGTTGACTTACCAGCGCCAGTCTCGCCGACAAAAGCCACTGTCTGTCCGGGATTAATGACAAATGAAACATCCTTTAATATCCACTCTTCTCCCTTATAAGCAAAATAAACGTGCTTAAATTCGACCTTTCCTTTCAAAGAAGTAAGTTCAATTGGATTCTCGCTATCGACAATAGAAGGAACCATGTCAGTAACTAAGAAGACTCTCTCCGCTCCTGTTAGACCCTGCTGGATGTAATTGAACTGGTTAGCAATAGTTTGAATCGGATTAAATAAATAACCGATAAACTGATAAAACCCATAGAGCAGAATTATATCAATTTTTCCATCTCTTATCATAAAAAATCCAATGATAAAGCTCGTCAAAACAGTCATGACATAGAGGAAATAAATAATAGGTCTAAAGATAGAAAAAACCTTTAAGGAAGCGTAATCTGCATCGCGCATTTCTTTTGAATAATAACAAAACTCCTCGTATTTCTTTTTCTCTTGATTAAATATCTGAATAGTTTCCATCCCGCTGATATTTTCCGACAAGAAAGAATTCATGTTTGAAATAGATTTGCGGTATAACCTGTTCTTCTTTTTTGACTCTTTCGAAAAGTAAAAAGAAGTGAGGAAAATAATAATCATAAAAGCCAAAATAACTAAAGCCAAACGATAATCCATCACAAATATCGCCACCGTATAAAAGACTATGTACAAAGAATTGGTGAAAATAACCATCAAGACATTAGCGAAAAATGTCATTACCGAGTTGATATCGTTAGTGGATCTAGTCACCCACTTTCCAGTTGGAAAAGCTTGAATTTGCGCTAAAGATAAACTGAATATGTGCTCGTAAACATCATTGCGCATTTCAAAAATAACATCGTTACCGAGCTTTTGAATAAGATACCCACTGTAGAAATTACAAGAAGCTTGCAAAAGCAAACACACGCCGTAAATAGAGGCGTAAAAGTAAACTTTATTAGCATCGATAGTAGTAGAGTTTTGAAGCAACTCAACTAGAGTCATATTAATAAAAACACCTAGGGTTGAAAACAGAGCGTTTAACACCGCTAAAAACATTGCAAAAACGAAGATTTTCTTATGCTTAGAAACATAAGAAAAGATTCTTCTAACAATATAGGTAGTTTTAAGAGTCAATTTATCTTGGCTTCTATCGAGACTGACCATAACTGAGGCCTTCCTCCTTTTCTAAGCGCTGAAGTTCCACAACACGGGAATATTCTTTGCAAGTTTTCATCAATTCGCTGTGCGTGCCAAATCCGACGATTTTCCCTTCGGATAAAACGATAATTCCATCGAGATGCTCGACGACTGAAACGCGAGATGAAACAATGAGAGTCGTCTTTCCATTTCTCAATTTAGCGACGTTTTCTAGGATTGATTTTTCCGTTTCCGAATCCACGGCGCTAACTGAATCATCCAAAATGAGAATCGCAGGGTCTTTATAAATGGCGCGAGCCATAGCTACACGTTGCTTTTGACCGCCTGATAAAGACGCGCCTCTTTCGCCAATCAAGGTTTTATATCCATCTTTAAACCTTTCAATTGAGTCGCTGACGCAAGCAAATTCCGCCGCTGATTTAACGCGGTTATCATCTCTAGAATCAGAATCGCCAAAAGCGATGTTTTCTTCAATTAAATCTGAAAACAAGAAGGCGTTTTGAGCTACATAACCAATGTTGTCTCTAACAGTTTTAGAAGAGAGAGAGCAGATATCGTGATCATCGAAAAACAGCGTTCCTTCACTGACGTTGTATATTTTTAATAGCGTCTTAACCAAAGTCGATTTACCAGATCCTGTCCTTCCGACAATACCGATGTTTTGGCCAGCTTTAATATGGAGGTTAATGTTATTTAAAACGCTAGCATTGCCATCAGGATACTGGAATTGGAAGTTTTTAAACGTAATTTCCCCTTTAAAAACAACATCGGAAGAAGATGTATCTACAAGTTCTTTTTTCGCATCTAAAAACTCGCTCACTTGATTTAAGCCAGCCTTGCCGCGCGCTCTAATCATAATTACTTGCCCTAAGGCAATAAAGGGCCAAATTGCGGTATCAAGCAAACCGATAAACTCAACTAACGATCCGATATCGTAATTTTCAAAGTTCAAAATGACTTGCACTCCTATAAAGGCAACCAAAACAAAGCCAGAATTAATTAAAAGTTCAATAAGCATATTTAAGGTAACTGAATACTTCAAGTAAGCCATATTCGTATCCTTGTTCTCTTGGTTGAGCTTAGCGAAAGTCAGCATGTTCTTTGCCTCTTTGACAAAAGCTTTAATCACCGCGTAGCCAGACATCGCCTCTTGAGTATAATCAGACAATCTCTCAAAAGCCGAAAGTTGATCTTCGTATCTAGCAGTCATTCCCTTATCAACCACGATACAGCAAATCATCATAATGGTTAGAGGCACTAAAGAAACCAAGGCCAAAACCCAGTTGTTTAAAAACATAAACACGACAACCATTGGAGCCATAATAAAACCGTCAACCATCATGACAATTCCATCCATGAAACAGTCTTTAACCGAAACTAAAGAGTTGTTAAAAAGAGACATTACGGTTCCGACTTTCTGCTTTTTATAGTAGGTTACCGAAAGTTCTTCAGCGTGAACAAACATCTGATCGCGCAAATCAAAATCTACTAAAACACCAACTTTATATATCGCCAATCGCCAAACCATTCGCCCGATAAACATAACGACCGCAATACCTAAGAAAGCCATGATAAAATATCCAATACCATTAGGATCAAATAACGGAGCGTTAAAAAAGTACTCGATTGAATCTTGATTTGAAAAGATAGAAACCGCGTTACCAACTAAGACAGGAATAGCAATCTGGGCAATATCAACAATCGCTAAAAACACGAAGCCGGTAACTAAATACAACCAGTACTTCTTGTAAAAACGATTGACGTATTTCCCAAAAATCATTGTTCAATAACCTCGCAGTCTATATCGTAAATACCAGCGTTTACAATCTTAGCCTCAACCACATCTCCTATTTCTAAAGGTGCAGAAGAATAGATATAGCACCTTCCATCAATATCATCCGGGGCAAACAAATCACAAATCCCGGTATAAGACATATCAGTCTCATCGTAAGCAGTAATCATCACTTTTATAACTTGACCAAGTCTCTTTTGATTTAGCTCGTAAGATATTTGCGCCTGGGCTTTCATAATTTGCTTGTAGCGTCTTTCTTTTTCCCTAGATGGAACTTGATTAGTAAAAGAATAAGAACGCGTTCCTTCTTCTTTTGAATACTTAAACACCCCAAGGTGATCGAACTTATACGTGCGAATGAATTTTTCTAAATTATCAACATCTTCTTGCGTTTCACCTGGAAAACCCACAATCAAAGTAGTACGGAGAATAGAATTAGGCACTTCTCTTAACTTGCTAAATAGTTCTTCTAATAGCTTTTTATCTCCGTGTCTGTTCATATCTTTTAAAACGTGGTCTTCCGAATGCTGAATAGGAACATCAAAATACGGAGTTAAGCGCGGATTGTCCTTATAAAGCTGGATAAACTCATCGGTAATTTCATCCGGATATAAATAAAGCAATCTAATATACTCAAAGTTGTATTTCAACGCTTCTTTTAAAACTGAACAGATATTGTACTTCTTGTCTTTAAAATCCCAACCGTATTTAGAAGTATCTTGCGATATAACAATTAGTTCTTTAACACCAGCTTCTGCAAACTTCTTAATTTCACTTGCAATCATCTGGAAAGGAAAAGAGCGAAAATGACCACGAATTAGTGGAATAGCGCAGAAAGAACAGCAGTTATTGCACCCGTCAGATATCTGCAGGTAGGCTTGATAAGAAGGGGTAGTAATCAATCTTTGGTCCTTAGACAGTTTCCCTTCTAAGGTGCGATCCTTGATTAACTTTTGGAAAAGCTCACCAAACTTAGGATAATCTCTTATAGGAACAAACAAATCAACTTCCGGAATATCTCTAACTAAATCATCGTAGTATCTTTCGACCAAGCAGCCGATAACTACAGTAATTTTTTTGTATTTTAAAGTCTCAAAAATAGTATCTAAAGCTTCCTTTTTAGCGTCTTCAATAAAACCGCATGTATTGATAATAATAATATCCGCCAAATTAGGATCGCTAACGATATTAAACGAATTCCGCTGGAGATAAGAAAGAACCTCTTCCGTATCGATTTTGTTTTTAGCGCATCCGAGCGAAATGATTCCAACATTCATATAATTACCTCCTCAATAAAGTCCGTATGAATAAATTACTTCCAAAGCTTTTTCAATATAAGGGACATCCCTTCTGTAAATTAAACTTCCTGCTTTAGATTTCAAGTTTTTTTCTTTATAAGCAGCAACGCAACTTTCAACCTCAGCTTTAAACTGGCTTAGATGCAGTTCATCTCTCTCTTGCTTAGATAAATTTAATCGAGTTTCACCAATTTTTCTCACCAAATAGAAATAAGAAACGTTCTTTCTTGAAATGAGGTTGTAATAAGAAACAGCCTTTCCTAAATAGCAAATAGGGTCAACAATAATCCCCAGCTCCTCTTCCAGCTCTCTTTTAATGCACTGAAGGTGAGTCTCGCCTGTTTCTAATCCCCCGCCTGAAGTTTCAAGATAATCAGAAGAAGCAAAGGGATTGTTATCAGCAATATGTGCAAAACAAAACGAATGCTCATCTAAGCAAATCACGCGACAAGCCAAACGAACTTCAAATTCGCTTATTGGCTTACTCAAAGGATAAAGATCATCTTCAATTTCAATATTTAGCAAACTCTTTAGTTCAATAGGTAATCTTTCGTCCAACTTCATCATATGTATCTAATATTGTACCACCGCCCAGACATCTTTCTCCATCGTACAAGGCGAGGACTTGCCCCTTCGTAACAAACTTGTATCCGGGATAATAAGCGTAAGCTTCGTCTTCGCTGACATATTCAAATTCTATTGGTAAATCGACACTTCTATAACG
This sequence comes from Candidatus Scatoplasma merdavium, assembly GCA_017694135.1. Lineage (GTDB taxonomy): Bacteria > Bacillota_I > Bacilli_A > RFN20 > CAG-288 > Scatoplasma > Scatoplasma merdavium. The sequence continues at coordinate 589 of JADING010000129.1, read as the reverse complement.
GAATTTCGCATTTAGCTTAATTCTTCCCTTAACCGGTTTTTTCCAAAGCATATTTACTCGATTAATGCGGCAAGAATAAGAATACATGTATTTTGAATCCGATTGAGCAACATAGAGTATATTCTTCTTAACATCTTTCCCAACAACGAAAAAGGGAGAGGACTCATAACCTTTTATTCCACCTATATTAAGCCCGCGATGCTGGCCGTTAGTGTAATACAATGTTCCATCGTGACGCCCAATAATCTTTCCGGTCTCAATATCCACTATATCCCCTTCATGACTAGGTAGATAATTCTCCAAAAACTCTTTAAAATTCCTTTCACCAATAAAGCAAACTCCCGTAGAATCTTTCTTTTTAGCCACGCTCAAATTGAGATTTTCCGCCATTAATCGAATTTCGGGTTTGGTATATTCCCCGATAGGAAAAAGAGCTGAAGTCAACTCATCAACTGTCGTTTCAACTAAAAAGTAAGTCTGATCCTTGTTTTTATCTTTCGCTTTGTAAAGCAAGGGGAAGCCATCTTCATCTTCTTTTTTTATAGCGTAATGCCCCATTGCAATTGTCTTAAATCCCAGTGTTTCCGCG
>JADING010000128.1 GCA_017694135.1 Candidatus Scatoplasma merdavium | reverse complement strand
AGATGAGACGATCATCTCTTCTTTGCACGCGCGCTTACCTTATATGAAATATATGTCTAACAAGATATATATTCCTTTTTTCACTCCGATTTACAACAAACCTTACGATAGGAACCTCTCGAGCCTATTATCTCAGCCTTACATTTCTTTACGTCGAGATTTTCAAACGGCGTTAATTAACCCCTTTGATACTTACGGATACGAACTCTTCAATTCGTTTTTTACTAATTTAATTCCTTTTAAAGTTTCGCCGAACAAAGATTCGTGCGCCTTTTACGCTATTGAATTTGAAATGATTCTTGTTATCAACGACCAGGGTTTGTTAGAAGAACAGATTAACCTTTTTGATACCGATCAGATTAACAGGAGAAAAGAACATCTTTTTCCTCGTTTAAACGATCTTATGGATGCTTACTACGCTATGGATAAGAAGAAATTTATCGATTTGTTAGAATCTAATTCTTTCTTTTCTAAGAAAGCGTGTAAGGAAATAAGAATGAAAGAGAGGTTAGAGTGAAGAAATTCTATTCAATCTCTTTCGGCTGTAAGGTTAATTCTTACGAAACTGAAGCTTTTGCTGAGAAATTAGAAGCCTCTGATTACATCCGTAGTGAAAATGAAGAAGATGCGGACATCTTTGTCGTTAACACTTGCGCAGTAACCAAAATGGCTGAAAAAAAGGACATGGAGAAACTGCGCTCTTTAGCTAACAAGTACCCAGATAAAAAGATTTATGTCATGGGTTGTTTTGCTCAGCATAATCCTGACAAGGTAGCTTCAGTAAGCCCGAACATATCTGTGACTGGCACTTCAAGAAGAATGGAACTTGCCTCAGCAGCTTGTGAAGGCAATATCGTCAATTTGTTTGAAGATAAACCGCGCTATTTTTCTAAATACGAAGACATTGGCATCTCCCGTTTTGCTAAAGAAGTCAGAGCATTCGTGAAGATCCAAGATGGTTGCGATAATTTTTGTTCATATTGTTTGATACCTTTCGTTAGGGGGAAGTCACGTTCCCGCGATTTTAATAGCGTTTTATGTGAAATACAGAGCTTGGCTTTAAACGGGTATAAAGAGATAGTTATTACTGGTATTGATACGGCTTCATATGCTTACCAAGGAAAGACCTTTTCCGATTTAATTGAAGCAATATTATCTATCGAACCTTCTTCTTTCCGCGTTCGTATATCTTCTTTAGAGGCTAAGCAGATCGATGATAAACTCATTTCTTTATTTAAATCTAATTCTCGCTTAGTTCCTCATATTCATTTGCCTTTGCAATCAGGAAGCGAAAAAATCAATCGTTTAATGAATAGAAAATACGATATGAAGGAATATTTGAGCCTGTGTGAAACTCTATATAAAGAAATACCAAATCTCGCTATCTCAACTGATATTATTACTGGCTTTCCTTCTGAGACTGAGGAAGATTTTCTTGACACTGTCGAAGTTTCTAAGAAGGTTCACTATATGCGAATTCACGCTTTTCCGTATTCGCCTAGACCATTTACTAAAGCTTATTACATGAAAGATCAAGTTGATAGAGGAGTCGCAAAAAAAAGAGTGAAGTATCTTCAAGAGCTGTCTTCTAAACAGGAGAAGGAGTTCTACGATTCATTTTTAGGAAAGAAGTTGCATGTTTTAGTTGAAGAAGTAGAGCAGGTAAACAACACTTATCTTTGCAAAGGGTACACGGAGAATTACCTTTATATTGTCTTTAGATCAGAAGATAATCTGCTTTCGAAAATCCGCGAGATAACTATTTGTGATAAAGAAATCCTTGAAGATAAATAAACTTGACAAAAACAGTAAAGTAACTTAGTATAAATCAAGTTGTTAGCCTCCACTGGGCTTTCAACCGCTTGAGTGTGGTTTTTAACTTGCTATATGCAGACCTTTATCTCAGCGAGTCTATTGCAGTGATATAGGAGGAAAAAAGATGTTTGCTGTAATTCAAACAGGCGGAAAGCAGCTCCGTGTCGAAGTCGGTCAATCTTACTTCGTCGAAAAGCTCGATGGTAACGAAGGTGACAAGGTCGAATTTGACAAAGTCTTGTTAGTATCTGACAAGGATGTTAAACTCGGTAACCCTTACTTGAAAAACGCTAAAGTCGTTGCCAGTATTGTTAAGCAAGGTAAGGAAAGAAAGATCAAGGTCTTCAAGTACAAAGCCAAGGCTAACTATCGCCGTTTACAAGGTCACCGTCAACCTTACACTAAAGTTAATATTGAAACTATCGCTTTATAAAATATGATTAAGGTTCTAGTACAGACTGATGAAAGTGGGGAAATAAGAAGGATAGAACTTCATTCTCACGCTGATTACGATCAATATGGCCGTGATATTGTCTGCGCTGGAGTCTCCGCTTGTTTCCAAGGAGCTCTCTACGCTTTTGATGAAGAAGACAAGTGCGAGTATTCGTTGGAACCTGGCAATTCTTACATTCAAGTAAAAGAAGAGATCTCCCAGTTTAATAAAGATGTCTTAAAAGTCTTAGTCAAACAGCTGGAACTCATTGCTAGGGATTATCCAAAAAACGTGAAGGTTACTCATACCTTCAGAAAGGAAAAATGAAAATGCAAATTAAGTTAAATTTACAGTTATTCGCTTCCCACAAAGGTGTCGGTTCTACCCGTAACGGCCGTGATTCGGCTGGTCGCCGTTTAGGAGCGAAATTATCCGATGGACAACACTGCACCGCTGGTTCTATTATCTATCGTCAGCGCGGCACGAAGATCCATCCGGGCTTCAATGTCAAACGCGCTAAAGACGATACGATCTTCGCGCGAATCGACGGTATTGTTAAATTCGAACACCTCGGTCGCAATCGCACCCAGGTTTCGGTCTATCCTGTCGAAGCTAAATAAGTTTGATAAGGCCCTGTATGGGCCTTTTATTTTTTAAGGAGACAATATGTTTATCGATCGGGCTAAAGTCATCTTGAAGGCCGGAAAAGGCGGAGATGGATCTGTCTCTTTCCGCCGCGAAAAGTACGTCGAGTTTGGTGGACCAGACGGCGGTAACGGCGGAAAAGGTGGAAGTATATATCTAGTATCCAAAGGGGGTATTGATACCCTGTCTTTTTATCGTCACGCTAAAACTTTCAAAGCTGAGCCCGGAGATAACGGGCACAAGAAAAACTCTTTTGGGCGGTATGGGAAAGACATGTATCTTACCGTTCCGACCGGAACAGTTGTATATTCTGAATCTGGTGAAGTTCTCTTTGATTTTTATCAAGACAATATGGTTTATCTCGCGTGCAAAGGCGGGAGAGGTGGAAAAGGTAACCGCTGCTTTGTCACTTCAACTAACCGCGCTCCTAAGTTTGCAGAAAATGGTGAAAAAGGTGAAGAAAAGGTAGTTTACTTGGAATTGAAACTATTAGCTGACTGCGGCTTTGTCGGGCTTCCTAGTGTTGGTAAGTCGACTCTCTTGTCGGTCATATCTAACGCAAAACCTAAAATCGCCGCATATAAATTTACGACATTGGAGCCAATGCTTGGTGTTGTTGAACTACCTAGTGGAGAATCCTTTGTTGCAGCAGATTTACCAGGTTTAATTGAAGGAGCCTCGAAAGGAAGAGGTTTAGGTTTTATATTTTTGCGTCACATCGAACGTTGCCGCGTTATTTTACATGTCGTTGACGCCGTGCCTTTAGAAGGCAGTATGATCGATAATTTCGAAAAGATCAATAAAGAGTTAGAGTCATACAACTTGGATTTATTAAAACGACCAATGGTGATTTGTATCAATAAGATGGATGAAGAAGGATCGGAGAAAAACGCCAGGGAGTTCATCGAACAAATCCGCGCTAAATACGGCGATAAATATCCTGTTTTTACTATTTCCGCTATTAACAGAGAAGGGTTGATTCCGATGCTAAGAAAAGTCTACGAGCTTTTGTCAGAAACGGAAAAATTCGTCTTATATAAGCCCAGTGAAGAAGAGAAAACTTACGTTTATAATCCCAATACCGATAAAGGCGGATATCAGATTGTCAAGCGCGGCAATATGCTTTATGAAATTGTCGGAGACAAGGTCAAAGATGTATATAATCGCATCAATTTAAAATCGGAAGAAGGAGAGATGCGCCTTATCTCCTACCTTAATTCTTTGAATATTGAACAAGCTTTAGAAAAAGCTGGGGTCGAAGACGGTGCGACCGTTTATTTAGACGATTACGAATTCGAATATTTCAAAGGTTAATCTAACTTTAGTCTTTCTTCGTAGAGTTCTTTTAACCTTTTCCCAACATCTTTTAAATCGCGTTGCTTAGCGACTTGATAACCGTTTTCTTTTAAAGAAGACGTGTCGTGAGTTAAGACGTAATTTAAAGCTTGGATAAAGCCGTCGTTATCTTTGCATTTAAGGCAGTTGACCTTATCTATAAGGTGAGGAGAATAGACGGGTATATCTCTAACTATAAGGGGGCAAGAAGAAGCGAGAGCCTCTAAAGTGACAATACCTTCGGTTTCTTCGTAAGAGGGGAAGAGGAAGGCGGTGGCGTATTGGTAGGCCCCTTTAATGATGTTTCCTTTAATATATCCAGGAAAGATGCAATTGCTAGGTCGGTTCTTAATCGCTTTGTTAATTTGATGAGTAGTAAGTATCTTATTTAAGTATCCGAACCATATAAAAGTAATATCAGGGAAGTGCCGGGCTATTTCAATAAAGTCATCGACACCTTTTCTCTTGAAATAAAAACCTGTCGACATAACGACTTTTTGCCCGTCTTTTATGTTGAATTTTTTCTTGAACTCTTCGACGTAGGTGGGATTATAAGCGTAAGATTTAACATCGATGCCATTGGAAATGACGTGAACATCAGCTTTGACGCCCTTGTAAGACTCAATGAGTGCTTTTGAATAGGGAGTTGGAGTTAAGATGAACTTGGCGTGTTTGTACATCCTGTTTAAAAACATATTGTAAAACGGTGCGATAATCTTCCAGCAACGGAAAGAATATCGGAAATCCTCGTGGGTTGAATGGGCGTGGACAATCACTTTAACTCCGCGCTTTTCAAGTTTTTTCATTAAACGATAAGACTTCATTCCGTAAGTGTTTAAGTGAGCGATATCGAAATTTTCTTTGCTTGAATTAGCCAGTTGAATTCCGTTTTCTAAGCAAGCTTGCTTCTGCTGTTCAATTGCTCTTCCCATTCCGGACTTCGAAATGGCTTTGGGATTTGAAGGATAAATAAGTACTTTCATAGTTACCTCTTAAATAATCATACAATAAATTACAAAAACTGCGTTTAAAATCGATATAATATAAAAGATATGTCAAGCAAAATTAACGAGCTTACTGGATCTGTAATTATCAGCTCAATTATTATTCTTTGCATCGTTATATGCCTGATTATCTATCTGCAGTAAATTATGTATTTTTATTTAAAAGGAATCGTTACTCTCCATCAAAAAAACGCTGTAGTAATCGAATGCAACGGAGTTGGTTATCAAGTTTACGTCTCTCACCCAGAGGATTTTCCCATCGGTGAGAAGATGCTAATTTACACTGTTTTTTACGTCAGAGAAGACGAGCAGTTTTTAGTCGGTTTTAAGACTTTTGAAGAAAAGTTCCTTTTCTCTAAGCTCATTTCAGTAAAGGGGGTTGGCCCGAAGATTGCTATTTCAATTTTAGGCTCTTGCGAGGAAGAAAAACTTGTGGAGGCTATCAACTCATCTAATCTTTTGTTCTTAAAGAGCTTGGATGGCGTAGGAAATAAAGTCGCATCGCAAATTATTTTAGATTTAAAAGGGAAGCTCATATCCGACAAGTCTTCATCGGGCGATAAGGAACTCGATGACGCTATTGAAGGCCTTCGTTCTTTTGGTTTCAGCAAAAAAGAAATCTTAGAAGCGGTTTCGAAGATTGCGGAAAGAAATTTAACAGCCGGAGAATACATTTCCTTGGCTCTA
>JADING010000127.1 GCA_017694135.1 Candidatus Scatoplasma merdavium | reverse complement strand
TGAATATCAACTCTTTGAAAGAGAAGTGATATCTGATGTGTCTTTCGGACCAAAAAACTTTGGTTTGTCAGAAGAGGAAGCTAAAAAAGAAGCGGAAAAAGCCATAGATTTAGTTGGTTTGGGGCCTTCTTATTACCACCGCAGCCCTTTTGAATTATCGGGTGGTGAAAAAAGGAGAGTCGCTATTGCCGGCATATTGGCTTTAGAGCCTGACGTCCTCATTTTAGATGAACCGACCGCTGGGTTAGATCCACAAGGCGAAAAGGATATGATGGCCTTATTCAAGCAGATTTATCAATCCGGTAAGTCGGTGATTATTGTTACTCACAATATGGAACTTGTCTTAAAATACTGCCAAAAAGCTGTAGTTATGGATCATGGTGAGATTTATAAAGTTGGTACGCCGTTAGAAATATTCCAAGATAAGGTGCTGCTTGATAAAACGGCAATAGAACCACCTGAAGTTTTTAAAGTTGCTCTTAAGCTCATTGAAGCAGGATTACCTATTTCGTTAAAAAATGTGAGTGATATTGATTCCCTGGTGGAAGAAATAGAAAAGGTTAAAAGAAAATGAACAACATTTCGCTAGGTAAGTATGTTCCTTTGAACACTGTTATCCACCGTATTGATCCAAGATTGAAGCTAATTTGGTTCATTTCTATGTTTGTTGTGCTTTTTTTGTCATATGGTACAACTAGGCAGAATTTTTTAATTTATGGAGTTGTTTTTATATTTTTCTTTGCTGCAATGCTAATTGGAAAGGTATCTTTTTTACAAGTCTTTCGTTCTCTAAAAGCCATTTGGCTCATGATGATTTTCCTTTTAGTCATCAATGTTTTAGTGACTAGTGAGGGCACTTTGGCATTTTACATTGGTTCTTTTGCAGTTTATTACGAAGGTATTATTAAAACTTTATATATAATTGCTCGTTTACTTCTGATCATAATGATGACGAGCATTTTGACTTCAACTACTAAGCCAATTGAACTGACATTTGCTATCGAATGGCTTTTAACTCCTCTTTCTTGGCTAAAAGTTCCGGTTCAAATGTTCGCTATGACTTTATCTTTAGCGATTCGTTTTATTCCTACTTTAGCTGAAGAAGCCCAGAGAATGATGCACGCTCAGGCAGCTCGCGGTATCGATTTCAAAGAAGGAAAGTTTAAAGAGAAGGTTCGCGGACTAGTTTCTTTGATAATTCCTTTATTTATGCAGTGCATCATGCGCGCTCAAGAGCTGGCAGATGCTATGGATGCAAGAGGGTATAATCCTTTGGGTAAGCGCACGAAATATCGCCGCCGTCATTTTACTGTGCTGTCTTTGTTGTTTATCCTTGTTTTAGCAGGCTTTTTGGCGACATTTATTGTTTTAGCAATCTATCAGTACGACTTTATTGGTATGATAATTAACCACTTTAATTTATGAGTAAGATCGTTTTAGATATTTGTTTCGATGGAAGAAATTTCAATGGAACTCAATCGCAGAAGGAAGGTAATGCTGTCCAAGACGTTTTGTCATCTGCTTTGAAATCGGTGTTTAACTTAGATAGCAAAATAACTATGTGTTCGCGCTTGGATGCTGGAGTTTCTGCTCACTCATTTTTTCTTTCTTTTAGTGGGAGTGAAGTTCTTGCTAAGAAGGCTAAATACGCTTTAAACAGGTTTTTGCCTTTGCAAATTAGAGTAAAATCCACCTATTTAGCACCAGATAGCTTTAATCCGCGCTTTGATGAAATAGAAAAAACTTATGTTTATAGAATAAGATTCAACGAATATAATCCTATTTTTGATGCTTTTAATTACGCGGAAAAATGGGCGGATCCTAATAAATATATGGAAGCTGTAAAACTTATTAAAGATGCGAAAGATATTTCTTTGTTTTGTTCATTGGAAAAAAACAGTCTTCCTCCTAAAGGTATAAACAACATAGAAGTAATTAAAGAAAATGACTTGGTCTCTACTTTTATCACCTCAAAAGCTTTCGGAAGGTATGAGGTCAGATATATAGTTGGGGCAGGATTAATGGTAGGGCGTGGTAAAATAAGTAAAGAGGAACTGCTTGATATTGTGAACGGAAAGCAGAAAAACCACATTAGATATAAGGCCCCTAGCTCGGGGTTATCTCTATTGGAAGTTAAATATCCTCCAAACTTATTAATGCCATGTTAAAAGCCAATTATCACACTCACACTTTCCGCTGCGGGCACGCGCGAGGAGAAGATGAGGAGTATGTTATCGAAGCCTTGGGTTCTGGTTTAGTTGAACTCGGTTTTTCTGATCACATTATGTTGCCAGGATATTCTGAACCGGGGATTAGAGGAGATTTTTCACTGTTTTTCGATTACATCAATTCCATTTCTAATTTGAAGAATAAATATGCGGATAGAATTAAGATTTTTACCGGTTTTGAGGCTGAATCTTTTCCGATGTTCTTTCCTTATTATCGAGAACTTGTAACGAATAAAACAGTAGATTATTTAATTTTAGGAAATCATTCGTGTTTAGATGAAAACAAGAAGGTTGTTTGTCACTTCTCTAAAATTAAGTCGCCAAGTGAGCTCTATTTATACCGTGATTTAGCGTTTTCTGCACTTCAAAGCGGATACTTTTCATGTTTTGCTCACCCCGATTATTTCATGTCTTCGATACGCCAAATAGATCACGATGTGAAAAAGGTAATGCTCGATATCGTTTCTTGCGCAGTAAATTTAGATATTCCTTTGGAAATCAATCTAGCTGGTATCCGCAATGGAATTAAGACTATCGGTGATGAAAAACGCTATGTTTATCCTACCGAGTTGTTTTTAAAAACGTGTAAGAAGCTTCACGCTAAAGTAATATTTGGCCAAGATGCTCACGCTCCCGATCAGATCGACGATGAGGTGGCTAATATGAAAGCTATCGAAATGGTTAGAAAATACGACTTAAATGTCGTTGAATATCTTTCTTTTAAGAAAAACTAAGCAATAAATTAGTTTATAAGGTGAAATATTTACTTAAGAAAGATTTGACGTTGGTAAAGTAAGTGTCAGGGTCTCTTAAATAAGATTCCCCATGGCCAGCATCTTCAATTGTCAGTTTTTCTTTATATCCTTTAGTTTTAGCTTGATAGCATGTATCAAGCATGCTGTATAAGACGAAGGCGTCGTTTTCACCATGTATAAACATCATAGGTAATTCGCCACTAGATAACGCTGATAAAGAAGAAGCTTCTTTGAAGTCGTATCCTGCTTTGCTTTTTGAAACAACAGATGCGATGTTTAAGATTGGAAATGTTGGCAAGCCGAACAAGAAATCCAATTCGTGAGCGAAAATGTCCCAAACGGAAGTGTACCCGCAGTCTTCAATGAAGCATTTGACATTTGAAGGAACATCTAAGCCGGATAACATCATCGTTGTGGCCCCACCCATGCTGACGCCCGAGACAAAGATGTTGGCATTTGGATCAATATCGATAATTAAATCCAGCCAGTGGAGCATGTCCTTCGCATCTAAATAACCCATACCGAGATATTCGCCTTCAGATTCTCCGCAAGCGCGCATATCAGGAATTAGAGCATTGAAATTGTATTCACTTCCGTAAACTGCGCCGAAGTTTTTCATTGAATTGGAAGTGGAACGATATCCGTGGATCAATAAGCACCAATTGTGAGAATTGGCATCAATAGTATAAGTGTTGCCTTTTAGAGTTAATCCGTCATCGGAAATTACACTAACAGGTTCGATAACGCAGTTTGCTTCCCATGTTTCCGTGTAGTCTTCAAAGGCCTCTCTGTTTTTATTGATAATTTCTGTTCCAGGAGTAATGCTACCGGCACCGGGGTCGAGATTAGTATTAAAATCGTCGGTTCTTTTGATGGCAAAATTGACAAGATAGTTACCAACAAAGAACAAGGCTCCAGTAAGAAGGAGAATTAAAACGACGAATACTATCAGTACAATAATTAGGATTTTTTTAAGTTTTTTATGCTTGTTTATCTCAGTGTTTTCAGTGTTCATATTTACCCCCAAACGCATCTATACTACTATTTTTAATTTGTCATTTAAAGAGTTATTTATCTTTACTCACGCGCGCCTTTGTGGTAATTTAACTTTGCGCAAAATATTTTTTTGTTTGCCATAAATATTAATAAGGAGATTATTATGGGGAGAGCATACGAAGTACGTAAAGCCAGTATCGCTGCAACTGGTAAAGCTAAATCAGCGCTTTATATGAAAGCGTCTAGAGAAATCTACATGGCAGCCAAAGGCGGCTCTCCTGATCCGAGAGAAAATCTCGCTTTGCGTGCGGTTTTAGAAAAATACAAGGGCCAGTCGATTCCTAAAGATGTCATTCAACGCGCAATCGATAAAGCTCAAGGTAAAGGGGCTGAGGATTACATATCTGCCACTTACGAAGGTTTTGGACCTGGTCAATCGATGATTATTGTTGAAACTTTATCGGATAACGCTAAGCGCGCTTTTTCTGAAGTTAGAGCGGTCTTTAATCACAAAGGTGGTAAAATCGCTGATTCGGGTTCTGTGAGCTATAACTTCCAACGTTTAGGTGAACTCGATTTCAAGGGTTCTGATCCTGATAACATAACCGAAAACTTAATTATGGATGATATCGATGTCAAGGAAGTTAAGACTATGGAAGACGGAGTTATTTCCGTTTTGGTTGCTCCGACTGATTTATCTAGAGCTGAGAAGGTTTTGCGCGATTTAGGTATTGAAGAATTTTTGGCTAATGAAATCACTTTGATTCCCGATCAAACTATCGAGCTCACTGGTGAAGAATTAGAAAAATATCAGAACTTTGTCGATGCTTTAAACGAACTCGATGACGTTCAAACTGTTTATACTAACGTCGTTTTATAAACCCGATGATTAAACTTGTCGCTTTCGATTTTGATGGTACTTTAGCTAACACTTTAGGTTTGTTTAATAAATCTTTCGAGTACGTTTTTAACAAAATGCAAAACACGGGATTGCCCGAAGATTTTCTCCGGCACTTTTCTGCGTGTGAAGAAAGAGTTTGCTCTTATTACTTTCCAAATGAAACGGAAAGGGCATTTTCATATTATTTGGAAGCTTACACTAAAAATTTTAAAGAGATGTTACCTAGCATCGACCCTCGCTTTGAGAGGATATTTAAAAAAATTAAAGACAATAATTCTCATCTGGTTATTTTGACTGGGCGTTCGAAAGAAACTTTAAATACTGTCTCTTATACACATCTGACGCTGCCGACGATGG
>JADING010000015.1 GCA_017694135.1 Candidatus Scatoplasma merdavium | reverse complement strand
AGTCGGTTATGAATCAAATTCAGATGGCTTCTCCTTCGTTTTTTATAGGAATAATGTCACTTTAAATGTCACTGAAAATGTCACTTTAAACCCAATTGTTAAACTCACCACCAATGATTATAAAGTTTTGAATTTATTAAAGGAGAACCCTGTTCAAACACGAGAGGAGTTAGCTACGCAAATAGGAGTAGACAAACGTACTGTGCAAAGATGCCTAGATAAACTTACTTCGAATGGATATATTGTTAGAATCGGATCCAAAAAAACTGGTTATTGGGAGGTTCTTAAATAATGCAAGATTTTGGATTCTCAATGCTATGGTTTTGGATTGCCTATGTCATTGTTACATTAATTGGAATACTTCATACAATATTCAATATTTACGTTCTCCATAGAAGCCAATGGATAAAGAGTCAATGGGAGAAGGATATGAGAAAACCAAACCATGGCATCCATTGTATAACATTGTCATTTTCACAGCGTTTGGATTAATCTAAATGAGTCAATGATCACTTTGTATTCTGATCGAATCGAAATTTTATCAAGAGGCACTTTACCACCTATGCAAACTCTTGATGGTTTTTTTGAAGGACATTCAGTACCTGTAAATGAAAAATTATCAGAGCTGTTTTTACAGTTACACATTAGTGAAAAAACTGGCAGAGGAATCCCTACAATCGTTAATAAATATGGCAAAGAAGCAATAGCCATAAATGAAAATACGATAGTAGTAACTATACCATTTAATCGCATAAATGATGTTGGTAATAAAGTGGGTAATAAATTACTCAATAAATCTCAAATACGAGTCCTGGCGGAAATTAGAAATAATCCTAATATTATTAAATCTCAATTAATGATAAAGTGTGATTTAGGCAAAACATCAATTGATAAAAATATTAAGGTTTTAAAAGATAAGCATTATATCAAAAGACAAGGTTCAAATAAGACCGGCTATTGGGAAATTTTAGAATAAAAAGAAAGAAGATTTTAATTAATGGATACTGGTATTCTTAAAGGATTAATAGGAAAAGAAATTGATGTTATCATTGATAGACCTATAGGAACAACTCATCCGAAATATAAAGATATGATATATTTAGTTAATTATGGTTATATTGATGGCTTTTATGGTGGAGATAACGAATATCAAGATGTGTATATTTTAGGCGAAGACAAGCCTTTAAATAACTATCGTGGTAAAGTTATTGCAATAGTACGCCGATTGAATGATAACGAAGATAAATTAGTTGTTTATAACTATGGATATTTATCAAGTAATGAGATAGAAGAAGCGATTAATTTTCAAGAAAAGTATTTTAAACATGAGATTATTACTATAAATAGTTCAAAATGATTAATTAATGAAAAATTGATAAGTTGCCTTTGTTGTCGTTGTAAGGGTGTGCAATGTATCAAAAGCGTAGTATGTAGGCAAATTCAGATTTACATAAGCGAAATTTGCTTCCTGAACTGTTTGAATAAATCTGACTATTAAAAGAACAGTGGCTGTTAAGCATATTAGCGAAACGGCTATAGCGATATAAGACATTAGTCGCGATTTCTTTTCTTTAGTCATATTACCTCATTCAATATTAGTATACATTTCTTTGGCGTTATCTACAGAGGCGTGCTCTAAAACTTGAAGTATTTTAACTTTAAATACCTGTCCACTTGGAGTAGTAATTTCTAATATGTCATCGACTTTTACTTCGGTGGCGGGTTTAGCTATTTTCCCGTTTACAGTTATTTTTTTAGCGTCGAGCATTTGCTTTGCTACTTCGCGTCTTTTTATTAAACGAGAAACTTTCAAATATTTGTCGCAGCGCATTTTAGATTAAAGAAACAGTGAAGGTTAATCCCTCTTCGCTTATAGAATCAACGCGGATGTCGAAAGGTAAGGGCTCATTTGAATTGAAGCGATAGGTAGGGAAAGCTTCGTGGAAAGAATCACCCTCAAAGAACATATCCTCGTTTACAGCTGGTAACATGTAATAACTATAAGATGTCAATCTGTTAGTTCCTTCGGCCTCAATTAAATTAACTAAGTTGTAACCGGAATAGGAGCGGTCAGGAGTGTTGCTTGCCGGCATTATATAAGTGTGAGTCTCATCCATATCAGAGAAATCCGGATGTTCAACAAAATCGTATTGGCTAGGGTTATTGACATTCATATACGAGACGCGCGAATCAGTGTGGTAAATCTTCAAGCCGGATTCAGTCAAACATTGGACTCCGCTAGAATAAGGGGCAGAAGCGTCTTTTTCGTTTAAACCAGTCGGAGTGTAATATTCCAAAACCAGATATTCGTAAAAAGGATCTTCATCGGGACTGTATGGGAAATAGATTCCGATTATGTAGGTATCTCCCGTTTCTTCAAAAGGCCTTAAAGTATAGGTTCCGCCGCTGGCGTTATGAATAGTATCGGTGTAACCAACCAAGTTAGACCAACCAAGGAAGTTTTTAGAATACGCATCGAGATCACCGACATTGTTATCCATCATTGTCGACATTCCCATAGGAGAGGTGTATCCGTAAACTGGATATGCGTTGTAATAATCATCTAAGCCGAAAAGATGTCCGGTTTCATGGATGTAAGTGTGGGAGTCAACCAAGCCGTTGTAATCTTGGTTTTTCAACATGAAGTAACTAGACCAAGAATAAGCCCCGAGATCGTCGTGGTAATAATCCCAATATGTGAAAGCCCAGAAGAGGGAGTTGCCTCTTACGACACTTTCCCAATTTGTCGAATCGAAAGAGTCAGGAAGGGTTCCATTGTATCCCGTGTAAGCCGGGTAATAGTAAATCATATAGATAGAATCGACAATTCCATCTTCGTCTGAATCGTAATCGCTGACATTGTAAATCGGATCATCACCGGTAAAAAATTCAGTGTATATTCCATCTAAAATAGAGTCGGTAGAAATAGTCGGTTCGTTTTTAGCAATGCTGGCGTAACGCGATGCTGTCAGAGGAGTGTAATACACTTGGCTGACTTCACCATTTAAATGGACTTGGTTATAGGAAGCTTTTTCATAGTAGGAGCTTACTGATTCCCAACCGGTATCTTCGCTTTCGCCAAAGAAGGCGGTGTTGAGGTCTTCTCGCATTTGAGTGATTTCGTCTTCGCTAACTAAGTCTTTCATATCCGAGAAGATAACAGGGACTACCAGAATCTTTGAATCGCCTTTGCTCGGTAATCTGGGCATACCAGTCGCTTCTAGGTATTCATCAACGTAAGTTCTTTGGTACTTTTCTTCTTCATTAGAAGAAGAGGAAGACGAAGAAGAATTTGACGAATCTGTTTCAGAAGAACTGACAGATTGGCTGGAAGAAGACGATGCTAATGAGCTAGTACCTTTTTCGCAAGAAATTAAAGTTAAGCTTACAAGTGATAGAGTCAATAAATATTTTGTTTTTTTCATACTGTTTTTATCCTAGGGCTAAAGGGAATTAAGCGTAATAGTAATACCATCTTCGTTCATCGAAGTGATTTCTACTTCACACGGTATTTTCCATCCCTCGTTTGCCACGTAGTTATTATACACTTGAGAGCCGAATTTTAAAGTGTTAGGAGTAAATAAATCCGAATTTTCAGCGCGGGGTGTGAACATCATAGTTTCTGTAGCCATCTTCATTAGCGTATCTTCGTTATCGGCTTCGACGAGACTAACTAGCGCCCAGTCTTCATTGACAAAGCAGGAAGATGGTGTGTTTGAGTTAATAGTGTAATAAGAAGTTGATGAAGTTACAGGGGGAACATCGTAAGTGTGTCCGTCCCAATAGATGTATTTATCATCGAAGCTAACGCGCCCAATTCGAGAATCAACGTGAAGTATTTTAAGTCCGTTTATATTAAATCCTTCTTTGAACACACTGACATCTTGATGGGTGTTGTAATAGTTCAAACCGGTCGGAGTGTAATATTCAAGAATGAAGTATTCATCGTAGCATGAGCCGTTAAAATTGCTTGCTAAAATGAGGCTATCTCCATTTTCTTGGAATGGCTTAAGAGTGTAAGTTTTTCCAACTTCTCCTACGATTGGATCTGTCCATCCTAAGCAGTATTTACTAAAGGCGTTGTGATCTAAGGTGTTTGTATCCATCATATCGCAACCGCCTAAAGGAGCGCGGAGTCCATCGTAATCGTAATAGTCATCTAAGCCGAATTGATGGCCTGTTTCGTGGATGTAAGTATCGGTTGAATCCGCCATATCGTCGACGTAGTAAGTTAAAAAATCAAACGAAGCCCACGAGTAATTAGAAATCTTCAATGAAGGATCATTAAGCCAAGTGGTATAGGCCCAAAAAACATCAGAAACGCCATTGTAATCGTATGGATAGAGATATACAAACCACATCAAATCGACTTTCCCGTCCTTGTCAGAATCGTATTCATCTAAATTTATATTCGTGGTTTCTAAGAATTCTTCCGCTATTTGATTCGAAGCGGGAACTCCTAAACTAGAAACTTCTTGTACGCTTAAGCTGGTGTGGAAAATGTCGCTTACATCACCGGTGATATTTAGTTTTCCATAAGAAGATTTGTAATAGAAAGAAGATACGGATTCATAGGATTTTCCTTCGCCGAAAAAGGCTTCTTCTAAGCGATTGACAAAGAAGTTGTCATCGATAGTGTCAACAGAGCTGCTGAAGTAATACTTAATGTAATCGTAACCGTCAAAAGCTACGGGAACTACCAGAGCTTTTACGTTTCCAGTAGATGGGGAAGCGTAATTTGTGGTTCGCGAAATTTCAGTGAAATAATCTCTTCCTCCACGGTAAGGGTTAGTCTCGTTTTTTATATCGATATTAGGATTGTATTGGTTGAAACCGGATGATTGAGAAGCTGAATTATCGCAAGAAACTAAAAGGATAGGTGATAAAAAGACTAAAGAAAGTCTCTTTATTTTTTTAGTCGGTGTAATCGCCTTGGAAATTCTTTGCTTCATCAATGAGATTTATCCTTTCTGTAATATCGCGGATAGTTAAAAAAGCGCATCTTACTCTTTCGTCAACAAAGGTGATAGGTTCATCTTCATCTCCGCAGAAAACCACCAGTTTGTTGATTTTAACTTGGCGGTCCATCTCTTCTAATATCTCGTGGAATCTTTCAGGTTTAAACCTTTTAAAATACATTAAACCCTCGTAGTAAACTGGTTCGATATAAAACTTTGTCCCATCTTCGTTTTGATAAAGGGCGCAGAACTTATTTCTCAAATCGATAAGCTGCTTTCTTTCGCTCCATTCAGGATAGTTTTTCATAGTATTTCTCCTTTCAATTGCTGTTTTCAATCGCTGAGAGAGTGAGTGTCAATCTCTCCTGTCTTTTTTCGATATTAGAAAGCATATTAGCTTCGTAATTGTAGATGCTAAGCAAGTTTTCTTTGCAGGCGATGATAGAATTTTTAATCATGATGTAATCGTTAACTATCGATCCTTTCAAAGATGAAATAGCCTGGATTAAATAGTGATCTAAATTGTTCAAATTTATAATATAAGCGAGATTTCTATCTAAGATTTTCATTAAAAACGCATCTTTTTCTTCACCTTGCTGAAGCTCTTTGAGCTTCGCAAAGTCGTTGCCGTCTTCTTCGACTAAAAACATCGATTCATCTAAAAGGGAATCTGAGATAGTTTTTAAAGTTGAATACAAGGCCTTGTTAGTTTCCTTTTTTGATTTGCATTTAATAGAAGAGAGCTTGCTTAGCAAGGCTAAATTGATTCCAGCTTGCAAGTAAGCCACCGATCCTCCGTAATACGGGTTGGAAGAAGAGGAAATCTCTTTGATTAATTCTAGTTTTTCATTCATAGTTATTTTCTTTTCTGCTTTTGAGCTAGCTTTAAAATGTCTTCGCTATTCATTATATCAAAGCGGATGTCGGATATATGTAAATTGCTCAGCGAATAAATGTTTAATTCTTTCCTTTTCTTTAAGTTTAATCTGTTTGCTAAAAGTCCCTTACTTTCTAACAGAGAAAGGAGGGTATCGGCAGTAAAGTAACCTAAGGAGATGTAAGAGTCTTGGTTAGTTGGATCAAAATCAATCATGTTTTTCAGCTTGAGTTCCATCATTTGCGGGCAGGTGAAATCAACGATATCAAAAGGTAAGGAGGGAGAATAGGTTTTAGTTAAATGCGAGTTGTTTAAAGGGAGAATAAAGACATAGTCTAAGTCGTAGTTTAAAAGAGGTTTAATAGGTTCGTTGTCCGCCATCATGGGATCGACGTAAGTGTTTCCTTTGTAAGGTACCGGATCAAAGACCATCGGTATGGCGGAAGTTGCCATTAACAGGGTTAAAATATCATCTTCTTTAAGGTTGTTAACCTTGATGTATTCCGCTTGGTAAGATGTGTTTTTTTCATCCTCAATCACTCTTTTAGCTAAAGAAAAATAGATTGGTAACTTAGTCTGATATATCTTCTCTAAGTCGAGTTTGTCAGTCATTAAATCTATCAGCTTGTCGCGGGAATAGTATCCGGCCTTTTTAGTTAAAGCTGAAGAAACTTTCTTAATAAAAGAAAAGTCTTTGTTTGCTTTAACGGTCTTGTTATCAATGAGTTTCCAAAGGTCAATCATTTTTTTCTCGTCTTCAAGCAAAAACAATGTTGCGGAAAAAGCCCCGACAGAAGAAGCGGTCATCGCTTTAATCTTATCGATGTAGCCGTGTTGCTTTAAAGCGATGTAGACTCCGATTTGAAATGGCCCTCGCGCACCTCCGCCGTTAAGGACGATACCGATGCGCGGTTTTTGAAATGCTCTAAACATCTTTTTAATTTTACTACAAGAGAGGATAGGTGGTTTATATCGGCGCGATTTTATTCGCTAGATTAATTTTTAACTTGTATTTAACAGCATAAAATTTCATTTTATCTTGGTTTTATAAAAAGTCCGCTCTATTTATATATATTGAATAGAGAGGTCTAAGTTGTTAAAATTACAAACGGAACAAAACAGCTTTTTGTTTGTTTACACATTTGAGATAGGGGACTGTATTAATGGGACTTTTAGAAAAAATATTCCGTATAGATCAGCGCGCTTTTAACACTATTCAACGCAAAGCACGCCGCGTTTTTGATTACGAAGATGAAATGAGCAAAATTTCTGATGATGAGCTCAAGGCTAAAACAGCTAAATTTAAACAGATTATTGCTTCGAATCCCGATGTTGAAGCGGATGATTTGCTCCCTGAAGCTTTTGCGGTTTCTCGTGAAGCTGCCCGCCGTGTTATCGGCCAGTACCCGTATCCTGTTCAGGTTTTTGGCGCAACTGTTTTAAATGAAGGTGACGTTGCCGAAATGAAAACCGGTGAAGGTAAAACTTTAACAGCGACGATGGCTGTTTATTTAAACGCTTTGTTTGGCAAGGGTGTTCACGTAGTTACTGTCAACGAATATTTAGCTTCTCGTGATGCTGAGTGGATGGGCCAGATTTACAATTACCTCGGTTTGTCTGTCGGTATTAACCTTCGTGAAAAGGATGTTAAAGCTAAGAAAGAAGCTTACGCTTGCGATATTACTTACACGACTAATTCTGAATTGGGTTTCGATTATTTGAGAGACAATATGGCTACGACTATCGATAGAAGGGTTCTTCGTGGACTCAACTACGCTATTGTCGATGAAGCTGACTCTATTTTGATTGATGAATCTCGTACACCGTTAATTATTTCCGGTGGTTCTGGTATTACCGCTAACTCTTATATGACAGCGGATAGGTTGGTTAAGTCTCTCCGCAAGGAACGTGATTTTACTATCGATATTAAGAAGAAGACCGCTACTTTGACTGATTCAGGTGTTGATAAAGTCCAGCGTTCTTTCGGCGTTACTAACCTTTACGCTCCTGAGTACGCTGATTTAGTCCACCGTATTCACCAGGCTTTGAAAGCTAATTACATCATGAGAAAAGACGTTGAGTATATGGTTTCTAACGACGAGATTCTCTTGATTGACTCTTTCACTGGTCGCGTTTTGCCAGGAAGAGAATATTCCGATGGTCTCCAACAGGCTATCCAAGCTAAAGAGCACGTTAAGATCAAGCCTGAAACGGTCACTATGGCTACTATCACCTATCAGAATTTCTTCCGTTTGTATGATAAGCTTGCTGGTATGACTGGTACCGCTAAGACTGAAGAGGAAGAATTCCGCAAGATTTACAATATGCGTGTTGTCGTTATTCCGACAAACAGACCGATTCAGCGTATCGATGCTCCGGATTGGGTTTTCGCTACTGAAAAGTCTAAGTACAAGGCTTTGGTAGAAGAAGTTAAAGCTCGCCACGAGAAAGGACAGCCGATTTTGATTGGTACTCCTTCAGTTGAAAAGTCTGAAATTGTCGATAAGCTTTTGACCGATGCTAAACTTACCCATGAAGTTTTAAATGCTAAGAATCACGAAAGAGAAGCGGCTATTATCGCTAAAGCCGGTGAGAAAGGCGCTATCACTATCGCTACTGATATGGCTGGTCGTGGTACTGATATTAAGTTGGCTAAAGGCGTTGCTGAATTAGGCGGCTTGGCAGTTTTAGGTACAGAAAGACACGAAGCTCGCCGTATCGATAACCAGCTCCGCGGACGTTCTGGACGTCAGGGTGATCCTGGTTTCTCTCGCTTCTTTGTTTCTATTGAAGATGAACTTATGCGCCGCTTCGCTTCGCCGATGCTTTTTAAGACTTTTGATAAGGCGGTTGGAGATGATTATATTGAATCTAAGTCTATGACTAATATGATTACTAACGCGCAAAAGAAGATTGAAGGTCAGAACTTCGATACCCGTAAGTCTTTGCTCGATTACGATGATGTTTTATCAAAGCAGAGACAGATTATGTACGCTAAGCGCGATAAGCTTCTTTTTTCGGAAACTATCAAAGATGAAATACCTAATTACTTTGAGCAGTTCATTCACGAATCGGTTAAAGAATACACCGTTTTATCGGATGGGGAAGAAGTGGTCGATGGAGAGGCCTTGGTTAAGTACTTGGTTCCGCGTTATATCAAACAAGACCGTTTAAAAGCTGAAAATGTCGATGGCTTACCCGGTGAAGATGTCGAAGATTATTTGTTAGCCCTTTTGAATCACGATTACGCTAAGCGCCGTGCTGAATGGAGCGAAGATATGGCCAATTACGTTGAAAAGACCGTATGTTTGCAGATGACTGATCGAAACTGGACTCAACACATCGATGCTATGAGCAAACTTAGAGAAGCGATTTTCCTCCGCTCTTACGCAAACACCGATCCTTTGCAGTCTTACACTAACGAAGGTTACCAGATGTTCCAAAAGATGTTGAATCAAATTGCGGCGGATATTGTCTCGGCTCTGTTTAGAGTTCAAGTGAGACTCAACGCTCCACAGCAGCAAACTGCTAGTGCACCTCAACAAGTAGATAACAAGGCTCAGGCTTCTGCTCCTGCGCCTTCTCAAAATAGTCCTAAGACTCAATTTGTCCCTAAACCTGGGGAAGAAAGCAACGAGAACAAATAATGAAAGAGCTCTATGAACTTAACAGCGAGTTTTCTCGCTTGGAAGCTCAACTCGAAGCTTTAAGGGGGTCACTTTGACGAGGATAACTTGTCTAAACAAATTGAAGAGTTATCTTTGAAAACCCAAGCTTCCGACTTTTGGAATGACAGGGTACAAGCGACAAAAATCAACAGTAAATTAGCTTCTTTAGAAGACTTGCTCAATTCGTTTAAAAAGCTCGAGGCGTCTCTTTTAGATGTGAAAGCCGCTTTGGAGTTACTTAAAATTGAAGATGATACTGAACTGCATTCTGAAGTTGAAAGCTCAATTAAGTCTTTGGTGTCTTCTTTATCGGAGTTTGAGACTGAACTTTATTTAAACGGCGAATACGATTCTCACAACGCTATTTTGGAGTTTCATCCAGGAGCGGGCGGAACTGAGGCTCACGACTGGGCGCAGATGCTTTTTAGAATGTATGTTAGATATGCGGAAAAACACCGCTTTAAAGTTGAAGTTGTTTCTTATTTAGAGGGGGAAGAAGCGGGAATTTCTTCCGCTACTATCATTATCAAAGGCAAGAATGCTTTCGGTTTGCTTAAATCAGAAAGAGGAGTTCATCGCTTAGTGCGCATTTCGCCTTTTGATGCAGGGGGTTCGCGCCACACTTCTTTCGCCTCGGTTAATGTCATGCCAGAATTTAACAATGATATTGATTTAAAAATAGAAGATAAGGATTTGAGAATCGATACTTTCCGCTCGCAAGGAGCTGGAGGTCAAAATGTCAATAAGACGGAGTCGGCGGTTAGAATCACTCACATTCCGACTGGCATTGCCGTTTATTCTGAAGTGGAACGTTCGCAGATTCAAAACAGAGAAATTGCGATGAATCTACTTCGTTCGCGCCTCTTCCAGCTTTATGAACAGGAAAGGCAAGAAAAATTAAGAAAGATAAACGGTGATAAAAAGAACATCGAGTGGGGTTCACAGATTCGTTCTTACGTTTTTTGTCCTTACACTCTAGTTAAAGATCACCGTTCTGATTACGAAGAGAAAAACGTCGCTTCGGTTATGGATGGAAACATCGATGGTTTCATCCAGGCGTATTT
>JADING010000126.1 GCA_017694135.1 Candidatus Scatoplasma merdavium | reverse complement strand
TCGTAAGCTTGATCTCCGATTCTCTCTAAATCTTCGACTAGTTTTAATGAAGCGGTGACTATGCGCATATCGGAAGCGAAAAGACGCTCGCGCAAGAGAATCTGCATGCACAGAGACTCGATCTGACGTTCGGCTTCGTTGATTTCATCATCGTCAATTACCAGTTCAGGATCGTATTTGTCATTGGAAAGATAGTAATTAAAAGCTTTTTCACACGCGCTTTGAACTAAGTCGAACATGTGGCAGATTTTTTGGTTGATAAGTTTTAATTCCGATTCGATATTCATTATGAGAACCTCCCTGTAATATAGTCGTTAGATTCTTTCTTTTGCGGATGAGAGAAGAAAGTTTCTGTATGATTAAATTCTATCAGTTCACCCAGCATAAAGAATGCAGTGTAATCAGAAACGCGGGTAGCTTGTTGCATGTTGTGAGTTACTATGACGATAGTGTATTTGTCTTTTAAGCTGTTGATGAGCTCTTCGATTTTGCTTGTAGCAATAGGATCTAAAGCAGAAGTGGGTTCATCCATTAAGATAACTTCTGGCTGCATAGCTAAGCATCTAGCAATACAAAGTCTTTGTTGTTGACCGCCTGAAAGGGAAGTAGCGGAAGTCTTTAAGCGGTCTTTTACTTCGTCAAATAGCGCTGCCTCTTTCAAAGATTTTTCAACAATCTCATTTAAGACTTGCTTGTTTTTAATTCCGTGGCAGCGCGGACCATAGCAGATATTGTCGTAAATTGACATTGGGAAGGGGTTAGGTTGCTGGAAGACCATACCGACTTTGGAACGGAGCAAGATGGTGTTCATTTGGAAGATATCTTGACCGTTATATTCGATTTTACCTTCGATTTTACAATCGTCAATGAGATCGTTCATGCGGTTTAAGCAGCGCAAGAAAGTCGATTTACCGCAGCCAGAAGGACCGATAAGCGCGGTCACGTGGTTTTTAAATATATCGATATTGATGTCTTTTAAAGCTTGTTTGCTTCCGTAATACAGATTGAGGTGTTTCGCGCTGAAAACGATTTGTTGATCTTGGTTTTCAATCTTTTCTTCTTTTTCTAAATCTGGTGAAATGTTCATATTTTACCTCGCTTTTTTAAATTTATCGGTTTTAAAGGCAATGAGTTTAACGGCTACAGATAAGATCAAAATAATAAAGAGAATTACTATTGCTATAGCACAGGAAGCTTCGAAATTTTGATTTTCTCCAGACATTAGTTTCCAAATGTGGACGGCTAATGTGGCGCTACCTTGGGTGGGGATGACATAGTCTTGAATGATAGTTCCCGAAGTGTAAATCAGCGCGGCAGACTCACCTATGACACGGCCGATACCAAGTAAGGCCGCGGTTAAAATTCCCCCGATTGAATTAGGTAAGATGATTTTAAAAGTTGTCTGCGTCTGACTCGCTCCTAAGGCTAAAGAGGCGTTAATCATATTTTGCGGTATGGCTCTTATCGCTTCCTCAGTCGATTTAATGATAATTGGAAGAATCATACACGCTAAGGTAAGTGCACCTGAAATGATATTCCCGTGTCCTCCTACTATTGGTAAGAAAATGATACCACCGACTAAGCCGAAGACGATAGAAGGGATACCGGAAATCATATCTATCATTGTTCTTATGATACTAGTTAGCTTTGAAGTTTTAGCGTAGACTCCTAAATAGATAGCTCCTCCTATACCTAAAGGTAAGGCCACGCACATTGTGATAAGTATCATCCACAGAGTGGAAATAAGACTTCCGCGCATGCCTTGTCCGCCTTTAATTAATGTCATTGTGTGCATATAAGGGCACTGATCAAATATTTCGGCTGTTCTTTCAGCTCCAGTTGAAGAAGAGATGATTTTAACTTGGGCGAGAGAAGGATCTTCATTGGTCCAAAGTTGAGCGGAAGAAATCTGCATGCCGACTTGCAAACTGAAAGGATCGCCAGTTGATGCGTCAAACCAGTTGTTGATATTGGCGTTTGGATCGATATATGAAATTTCTACAGCCCTGTTTCCTTCATTATCAGTTGAATCGACAAAGGCGATACCCCAATTTGAAGAGAAGTATTCTCCTTCGTGAGGTTCGTAACTCAGTTCGTATTGGTTGTTTTCTTTTATTCCCTCAGAAGTTGTAACGTTCCAAAGTTGAGACTCGTAATCTCCACTTATAAAGTCCCAAGAGAGAGTAGACCAGCCTTTTGAAAAAATAAAAGCGATGATAGCGATCAGAGCGACAATAGAAAAGGAAGAGAACAGATAAGTAGAAAAGACTTTAAAAAAGTCCGCTACTTTTCTTTTGTTTTCATTGCTGTTATCAAAATTAATCGCGCTTGATTCTCTTTTTGATTTCATTTCCGATTCTCCTTGAAACAAAAGTGAGATAGTTTGCTAACCTTACGATAGCTAAGGGGTGATTGTCTTTGTCATCGATGTGATTTTTGACGTCGTTTAAAATTAAGTTGGTGACAATAATAATGAGCATCAGCACGATACCAGCGGAGAAACGGACGTCGTAAT
>JADING010000125.1 GCA_017694135.1 Candidatus Scatoplasma merdavium | reverse complement strand
CAACAAAGACTTAAGGAAAAAGGTATTATTCAATCAATGTCTAGAAAAGGAAACTGTATTGATAACTGCATAATGGAATCTTTCTTTGGAATAATGAAAAATGAAATGTTTTATGGTCACGAATCAGAATTCAAAACATTTGATCAGTTTAAGAATGAGGTTGCTGACTATATTGATTATTACAATAACAAAAGGATTAAAAGCAAAACAAAATGGATGCCTCCATCTAAATTTAGGGAAGCATCCATGTTAGTCTTATGATATAATTCAGTTAACAAACATTTAATGTCTAGGATTTGGGGTACCCATCATTGTCTTTAACCCGTTTTTAATTGTAGAAATAAACTTCGTCATTTACCTCTGGAATCAGGACTTTCAAAGTTTCAGCGATTCCATCGTGGTTGTTATCTTCCAATGTCAGCATATCGGCAGATTGCTTTAAGAATTTCGATGTGGAGTTTTTCATCGCCACTCCGATTCCGGCTTGAGATACCATTTCTAAATCGTTATCTCCATCTCCGAAACAGATGCTGTTTTCAATAGGAATGTTGTAATACTCTAATACCTTTAACAAGCTAGTGTATTTGTTTATATCGCTGAAATATGTTTCCGCTAATAAAGTCCCGTCCCAGAATCTCACGTTGATATTCCTGTGTTTCTTATTCGCACCTAATTTGATAAATAAAGGAACGTCTTTCTTATCTTTTAAAGCAAAGACGCAACTCAAAGGTTCTTTAGGTAAATTAGTCTTGAAATCTCCGTAAGTTATCTTCATATCGTAAGGGTGAGCAAAAACGCTTAGCGTGTCGTTTTTCTCTAGATATTCCAAGTGATTAAAATCTTCTACTACGATGTTTTCAAAATTGGACTCACCGATAGTTTCAACGATATTAAGGATGTATTCGCGAGGATATGTTTTCTTATAAAGAAATTTAGAAGTTTGAGGATTGTAGATTACAGCGCCGTTATAGCAGATGACTAAAGTGTCGAGGCCGAGCTGTTCATAATACGGTTTAACCGCGCGGAAAGGGCGTCCGGAAGCCAAGACTATTTTGTAAGAATAAGCTTGAACTTTTTTGAGGAAATTTACGGATTTTTGCGAGATTTTCTTGTTGTCATCAAGCAGAGATCCGTCCATATCAAGAACGATTATGCGCTGTTTCTTCATCTTAACCCTACAACTTTCATAATGCGGTCTAAGACCTTATCCGCAATCTTGCGCGCCTTGCTAGCGCCATCTTTAAATATTTGATCGAGAAGGGCTTTATTCTGACGATAAGTATTGAACTTTTCTTTGAAGGGAATAAGTTCTTCGAGTACAGCGTCAGCTACGGCTTTTTTAAATGTTCCGTAATTGGCACCTTCAAACCGCTTTTCCACTTCGGAAACTTCGACGTTTTTAAATGCGCAGTAAATGTTAATTAGATTAGAAATACCGGGTTTATTAGTAGGATCATAAATTACTTTAGTATCCGAATCAGTGACGGCGGACATGATCTTTTTTCTTATGGTCTTCTCGTTGTCTTCAAGGTAAATAACACCTTTAGATATCGCAGAGTCATCGGATTTTGACATCTTGCGGGAAGGGTCCACTAGGTTCATGATCCTCTTTCCAGCTTTCGGTAAAGCAGTGTGGGGTAATTTTATGTATTCGCCTTTGTATCTAGCGTTAAAGCGCCTAGCGATATCGTGAGCGAGTTCGACATGTTGACGTTGATCTTCGCCGACTGGGACAATATCGCTATCGTAAAGGAAGATATCGCAAGCCATTAACACTGGATAAGTGAAAATTCCAACGCCAATTTTAGCGTTGTTTAACTCTTTGACTTTCTCTTTGTATTGAATCATTCTGGAAAGTTCACCCATGTAGATATAGTTAATTAAAATGGTATCTAACACAGAGACTTCATAGATATCAGACTGCTTGAATAAGACGGTTTTTTCTGGATCTAAACCGCTAGCTAAATAGTAAGCGATAATATCGTAGATGTTGGAATTTAAATAGTCTGGTTCAATCGGAAGAGTCAGAGCGTGCAAATCTGCTACGAAGATGAAAGTTTCGTTTTCAGCTTGGTAGTTGTGAAAGTTGCGGAAGCTGCCTAAATAGTTTCCCAAAGTCAGCTTGCCGGTAGGCTTGATCCCAGATAAGACACGGCTCATATTAGTTTTCTCCTTTTAGATAAGAAATCGCTAAATCTATTCTCTTATTAATTTCTTCTTTGGTCAATATATGAAGTATATTGAACAAGTTGGGAGAACGTGAAGATGTTGTTAAAGCTACTCTGAGCATGTTAGCAACATCGCCGACATGCCCGTTATAAGCTTCGGGATTTTTCTTGTAAAGTTTAAACTGAGCGACGAAATTATGGCGTTCTCCCAAGGCTTTTAAAGAAGAGAACCAATCTTGTTCGTTCAAAGAATAATCGTTTGTGCTTTTAAATTCTTCTAAGATAGAGATAGTAAGATCATTAGAAATATGAGGGTTGAATTCGAAGGAGTTTTGTTTGACTAATTCGAGGTATTTATCTTCGTAGAAGAAGGCGATATGAGAGTAGATGTCAGAATATTTGGTGTAATCTTTTCTCGGTTTTTCTCCACCGCGTTCAATATTCATGATGCTTTCGAATTTATCAAAGTCTCTTTCAATTAAATCCTTGAGTTCAGGAGAGTACTTTTTAGCGTAGGCGTAAGCTTCTTTAGATATTTTTTCTTTTGAATAGTAGGCTAAGGTCTCTTTGCAGATATTTTCTAATTTAGGTAAGTCGAACAAGGCGCCATCTAAAGACATCTTTGAGAAAGAGAAGTGGAATTCAGATATGTCTTTATTGGGGTTAGCTATTAGCCACTCTTCGAAATTCGAATTTGCGATAGTCATAAGGTATTTGATGATACCTTCAACAGGATAACCGAGCTCGAGGAAGTAGCTTACTGCCGCTTCCGGATCTTTGCGCTTTGATAATTTGCGCTTGTTTCCGTTATCTAGTTTCATAATAACCGGAAGGTGAGCGTATTTAGGGCGGCGGAAGTTGCACGCTTCAAAAAGCTCGACGTGAATGGGCAAAGAAGAAATCCATTCTTCGCCGCGAGTGACGACAGTCGTGTGCATAAAGTGATCGTCAACTAAGTGGGCGAAGTGGTAAGTAGGTAAACCATCAGATTTGTAAATGACGATATCCTGGTCGTTTTCTGGAAGGTCTAAATCACCTCTGACTTCATCGTGGATGCGAATGTATTTGGTGTGGTCGCCTTGTGATTTAAATCTGATAACAAACTTCTCGCCTTTTTGAATCCTTTCATAGGCCTCATCAACGCTTAAATATCTGCACTTAGCGTATTCTCCGTAGTATCCAGGTATTACGCGGTTAGCTTCTTGCGTTAAACGCAGCTCGTTTAAATCTTCGGCGGTGCAGAAGCAAGGATAGGCTCTTCCGATTGATATGAGCCATTTTATAACTACCTTGTAAATTTCCGAGCGTTTAGACTGGATGTAAGGACCGTAGCTTCCTTTTTCTTCATCACCTAAGTAGCCTTCGCTAGGAGCTAAGTTAAACTCTTTTAATTGATCGATAAGTTGTTTACCAGATCCTTCGATTTCACGCTTTTGATCAGTGTCTTCTAAACGGGTGTAAAAAACACCTCCTGATTGTTTAGCAACGGTGTATGCAACTAAGGAAGTGAAAAGTGAACCGGTGTGTAAAAAACCGGTGGGAGAAGGGGCGAAACGAGTAACTTCGCTTTCTTTAGGAAGGTTTCTTTCCGGGTATTCTTTTTCCAAGTCTTCGATAGTTTGTTTGACTTCAGGGAAAATTAAGTCAGCTAATTCTTGATAAGTGTGGTTCATATTCTTTTCCTTTCGCTCTTATTTTAAAGGTTTAATGTAGAAGTTACCGTAAACCTGATAAGAAGTAATAGTGTTAATAAAGCAACGGGGATCAATCTCTTTAACAAAAGATATGACTTTTTTAACTTCGTTAGATGAGACAATGGTATAAATAAGCAACCTGTCTTGCAAAGTGTAGCCGCCTTTTGCTGCCACGATAGTACATCCGTGGGGGAAGGAACGTAGAAGCTGCGCAGCCATTTCTTTATTTGAAGTGTTGATTTGAATTTCGGTTTTTTTGTTTTTGATGTTAATTAAGTCTGTTACTTTTGAAGAAGTAAAGAAATAAATGACCGTATATAAAGCTAGATATATTTCGTTAGTTGATTGGATGTGAATTGAATTGAAAACAGAATAGAGAATAACTGTGCAGCAATTTAAGATAGCGGAATATATGCCGACGTTCGTTGATTTCTTTTCAGCTATAGCAAAGGCTATAACATCTATTCCACCGGTGGATGAACCTATTAAGAAAGCTGATCCAGCGGATAAACCAGTGCAGATACCCGCAAACAGGGCGCGGGAAATATAATCGTCATTCTCAACAATCGTTGAGAAAAGCTGCATCCATTCTTCCGGCAAGGAGTTAATTAAAGCCGATGTCAAAGCGACGTTTAAAAGGGTAACGAAAGTAAACTTTTTACCGATGAACTTAAATGCGACAATGCAGATAGGGACATTGATGAGAAAATAGAGAATTGATTGAATGTATTTTTCAGATCCTG
Organism: Candidatus Scatoplasma merdavium; assembly: GCA_017694135.1. GTDB lineage: Bacteria > Bacillota_I > Bacilli_A > RFN20 > CAG-288 > Scatoplasma > Scatoplasma merdavium. The sequence goes on along the minus strand of JADING010000125.1, from coordinate 125 downwards.
TGAATCCACACAGCTGCATTATTCTTAAAATGACCTGGCCAACACCGGAAGCACCTCCGGAAATTAAAGCGTGTTTCCCTTCCGGGGAAATGAAGGTGCGGAATCCGTAAGCGAAAATAAAAGCA
>JADING010000124.1 GCA_017694135.1 Candidatus Scatoplasma merdavium | reverse complement strand
ACCTTTGAAGGTAACTTGCAATTTATCATGATCTTCTTTGAAAACCCTGAGGTCAATATGTTCTTGTTAGCCCTCATCTTTTCTTATATCATCCCTGATTCAAACAATGACAAAACTATTGATATTGAAAAGCAAGAACTCTTGATGAACACTGCAAAAGAGGAGCATTTTGAAATACCAGAAGAGATCTTAAAAGAGGAGGCTAACCCTAATTTCCACCATGTTGTTCGCTCTCACAACCATAAAAAGAAGGGCAAAGAGCCAATTGAAAAAAACGAAATTAAAATAGAAGAGCCAAAAGAAGAGGAATTCGATGAAGAAGACTACTTTAAAGACTATTTCTAAATCTGCAATTAACACCTTTATCGCTTTGGGTTTAATCGTCTTAGTATACGAAGCTTGTTACTTAGTCTTTTCTAAGCGCTCAGACGTCTTTCCAGAGTTTTTTCACACACTTCAACTGTCAATTAGCTATTTAGGCGATAAAGAGGTGGTTGTAAGCCTAGGTTGGTCAATATACAGGGTTTTAATTAGCTTGCTAATTTCTAGCCTTCTAGCCTATTTTTTAGCTTTAATAAGCGCAAGATACAACTTTTTTAAAAAGACCATTGGACCTTTAATATATGTTATTTCTGCTATACCAGTAACAGCTATCGTTTTAATATTAATTTTGTTTACTAAGATAACTTGTTACATCATCGTCTTTCTTATCGTCTTTCCTCTGGTTTACAAAGCTAGTCTATCTTCAATAAGCAATGTATATAAAAATTACGGTGATCTAATAAAGTTAGATGAACGAAATTTAATGTATATAAATCTAAAAGTAGTCATACCTCTATCTTCAAAAGGATTCTTAACAAGTGTCTCGCAGGCTCTAGGAATCGCCTTAAAAGGGGAAATCGCCGGAGAGATATTTATGTCAGCTAACAGATTTAAAGGAATAGGTATTTTAATACGCAATGCCTTTGATACAGCTAACATTGATCGTCTCTTCGCTTTGACCTTCTTAGCTATCATCTTTGTGGGAATATTTGATTTAGCTATACATTTGATCAAAAGGGCAGAAGCGGAATAGAAACCATAATAAGTACAATAGAAACACATTTACGCTTCTCATAGTAGAAAATCAGTAGATATTTAGTAAATAACTAGGCTATTAATATGTGGATAACTTCTAAATTTTAGAGGTGTATAAGTGTGGATATGGAAAATCTCAGTTTACTTTTATCCTAGTGAACATTGATTTATATTTAAATTAGTTAACATAATAGAGATTATACGAAGTAGCTAATATTTGAAAAATAACCCAATTTTTTGTCTTTTATACCTTTTTTACTTACTAATATTTAATAGCAATCAAAAAGCGCTCTCTTCTGAGCGCTGTAAGATACTTTTTGTTTGAGGTTAGTCTTCTAACATATCTTTATTAAGATAATGGACTAAGACGCTAGCAGCGCGCTTAGCGGACATCTCTAAGTACTCTTCGTAAACGTCGCTCTGGCGCTTCTCATCATCGATGATGTTATCAGAGATTGAGCGAATGACTACAAACGGAACGTTTAGACGGAGGGCTACTTGTCCGCACGCACCAGATTCCATATCGACAACAAGAGGGTTATCAAAGTGCTTTAATAGCTCAGCAGTCATGTTTTTATATGTTCCAAAGCTATCGCCGGAGATGATAGTTCCCTTTCTAACCGTCAGAGTTGTGGTCGTATTAGTGAGCTCTTTAACTAGTTCCTTATCGCATTCAAAGTAGAGTGGATTATCAGCCATTTGACCTAATAAATAATTTCCAGCCGGAGTTAAATCGCAATCGTAATAGCACACCTTATCAGCGACAACGACATTAAGCGGGACAAGGGTGGGATCTAAGCTACCACCAACACCGATATTAAATATAGCTTCAATATCCATTTTTGAAGCGAGGTAACCCAGATCGAAGCCGATGTTAGTCTTCCCTATCTTAGCAACAAAAGCGAAGCACTCTCCTCTTTTAGTATCAAACTTATAGCCTTTTATTAGGCCGTAATCAGCCTCAGAATAAGAATCTAACTTCCCTAATAGAGCGTCAAGCTCTTCTTGCATTGGGCAAACGATAACTTTCATATTAAAAATTCTCCTTTTTCGTCGGTTTGTAATCGGAATAATCGACTTTCTTCCCCTTGGCGTAAACACCTTCAAGATTGTATTTAGCGCGCGAGTTATTATCCATGATGTGAATCACAATATCGTTTAAATCGACAATAACCCAGGGAGTGTTGTATTTGTCTTCGACGTTTTTAATAGGCACTTGATAGTGTTCAGCGATCTTTAAAGCGATATCCTTAAACGAATTTAACTGCCTTGAAGAAGATGCGGTTACTAAAATTACAAATCTTGTAATCGGCGTTAAATCTTCGACGTCGATAATTTCAACGTTCTCCCCTTTGTGAAAATCCAAATAATGGGCGATCTTTTTAGCGAGTCTTTTTGTTTGAATCATTACTTTTCCTTTCTGTAAACAGCGTAGCAGTCTCTGGTAAGCGAATTGGAGAATAGATTTACACCTCTGTTTTGAAGATATATCTCGTTTTCTTTCAAAACTAAGGCAAAACCATCTTCGATATTCCTTTTCAATTCGCAAATCATATAAGCGGAATCATACCCGCGCGAAGGTTCTATTTTATCAGTGGCAAAGACAAGTTTCCCAAGCAGGCTCATTTTGCCACACCCAGAAGTGTGATAGCGGATTCCTCTTCTAATCTCGCTGTCATCAATTCCCTTTTCTTTTAAGTAGATTGGTGCGCTGAACTGATGCAAGAATATTTCATCGACCTTACTAGAGTCAAAGCGCGGACCGTATTTTTTATCTAATGCAGGTTTCAAAGAGGCGTTAAACTGTTTCATCTCTTTAGTTATGTCGTGAAATAAACCGGCGATACAAGCTTTATATGGATCTATACGCTTATCTATTTTAGAAATTTCTAAGCAGAGCTTAGAGACATTTAAAGAATGAATATATCTATCTTCAGACATTGCGCTTTTTACATCCTGAACGAAGAAGTCTTCGTTAGATAGGATGCTAGATAAGACTTCAGCGGAGCGTATAGGTACAATTCCCTTTTTTAAGGCCTTAAACGGGGTTGTGAACGCATCTTTACAAACTTGTATAGAAGAACCTATGTGCGCAAGCAAGTTAGCGTCTAACTCACCTTTTTCAACGTAAATACTTTTAGAAGGATCAAGCGTTCCTCCTAAGGTTAAGTATTCTATTTTACTTTCTTTAAATAAGATAGATAAATACTTGTTGGAAGGAGAAATAACAGGCGTTAACGCTAAACCTCTTATCGCTCCTATTTCTAAATTAGAAACTAGCTCAGAAGCGAAGTAGATGTAGCTATTTCGCTTGATTGGACGCAAAATATCCATTAGGAAATAATGAGTTTAGAACCCACTCCTTTAGGTAAATAAAGCTCAATTTGCTGGGAGTGCGCATCAAATTCAACCCTCATGAATCCGTAGATTGAAATGACGGCTTTCCCGGAAGGCGGAAGCTTAACCGAACGGCAAACGAGGTTATCAAAACCGCGGATGTAAGCTGAAATAGGTTGAACTTGTTTCTGGGCAATTAAAGAATCAAAACTAGCTTCAATCTGACGTGATTTAACTTGAGTTAAAGAAACTCTTTCTGAAAGAATGAAGCGGTAAGAGTTAGCTTCCCCAATTGCAATATCCATTGCCGCTATTCCGCCGAAGATGATTCCATCTCCTTCGCTCAAAGTGAAGTCTTTAGGTTTAATCTGACGGTGCGGAACGATAGTTCTCATGACGTCTCTTTCTAAGACGTTAACCATGGAAAGAGGGTTATATATACCCGGAGTATCGTAGATTGAAGAATCTTGATCCAAAGGAATTTCCATAACCGAAAGCGATGAGCCTTCGATGTTCTTAGTAGAAATAACGCGGGAAGTCTTATTGACATACTGCCTTAGTAACTGAGTGACTAAAGACGATTTACCGACTAAGCTAGCTCCGATAAAGTAGACGTCTTTTCCCTTTCTGAGTTCGTCGACAGAAGCGAACAGTTCCGAGGTGTTTAAATCTTTTATCGAAGAAAGAATCATTATTTTATCCGGGTTAACATGATCGAGATTCAACCTCTTTTTAATGTCAGAAACGAGCTTGTTATCGTCAGTTTCTTCCGGCAAAATATCTCTTTTATTTAAGACAACAAGAAGTTTGTTAGGTAGATACTTAGCGATGTTAGGTATCAAACTAGCTTCTAAAGCGAATAGATCGAGGACGTAAACGACTAAAGCATCGTCGGCCTTAGCTTTCAGAAGGAGCTTTTGATAATCGGAAGAAAACTCGTTAGTGACAGCGTTGTAATGGCGCAAGTTGTAGCACCTATCGCAGGTCATTTCTTCGATGTGCTCATCGATTCTCTTCTTAGATATATACCCGTTCTTCTTCGGATCTTCATCCTGCAAAATAGCTCCGCAAGAAGCGCAGCGAGAAATGCGAATTTGACTAGTCAAAGTCGTATTAGCGTTCTTCTTTCTAAAAATCATACTCAGTGTTCCTTTCTAGCTACATAGCTTCCTAAGCGGTTTTCTCTAGCATACTTTTTTTGGAGTTTTTTCTCAATAGGAGACAAGAGAGAATAAATGCCTTGCTTGCGCATTAAAGGTTCGACATAAAGGGATTTTAAGCCGACCTTTTTAGCCATGAACATGTCGTTAATTATCTTGTCTCCAACATAGAGGCAACTCTCTTTTTCTATCCCGTTTTGCGAGATGAACCTTTTTAGCCTGTAAGAAAACGGCTTAGCGGTATTTGCTAAATAATTTACCTTGTAATAAGAGGCGAAATATTTCACCCGTTTCTTTCCTCTATTTGAACATATGAAGACGTTAATTCCCTTTTTCAATATGGCTTCAATTAATTCGTAGCTCTGTTTGCTCGGCTTTTTTTCTTTCGGTGGTATTAACGTGTTATCCAAATCGAAAATGATGGTTTTAAACACCTTAGGGTTAAAAAATTCCAAGTCGATCTGATAGAGAGATTTGGCCATATAAGTGGAAATTACAGGCTTCATATTAATCTTCGTTATTGAACATATCAAACAGCGAAAGCTGCTCGATCGAATCGTCTTTTTTGACTGAGGAAGTCTTTACTTCTACTTCCTTGTCGAGTTTGAAATTAGAATCGATAATCTTTCCTTCTTGGTGAGCGCCGACAACAATCTGATCGCTTAAAGCTTCAATTTTATTGACTCTCATTG
>JADING010000123.1 GCA_017694135.1 Candidatus Scatoplasma merdavium | reverse complement strand
TAAATAAATAAATGTGGGAATGAATTAAAAGAGAATCTAGATAATATTGATATAGAATATATAAATTATAAATTATCGAAATAATTACTTTAGTTTTATATAGTTTTAAAATCTTTTACATCATCGCTTTTTTCATGTTTTTTTCTATACTCTATTGGAATTAATTTATACTTCTCAATAATTTTATTTACTTCTTTTCTCATCTCTTGTTATCCTCCACTACCATTAAAGTGAATGAATTCAGTGAAAGAAAAGCAAAATCAACCATTGAGACAACTTGAGGAAAAGATATGGAAAATACACTAACAAAAGTGAGAATTTGTAAAGGTATGCAAGTTGACGTTTCGCTAATAGGTCATCGTTTCTCTTGTAGACAAAAAGTTTCTCTAATAGCCTAAATAGCGTCATTTTTGACTACTAGTCAAACGGAGCAATTTTTAAAAACACGTATTTATCAGAAAATCAAAAAAAGTCTGAACAGCCTTAGAAGTTCTAAGTTTGTATCAGACATATCGTACAAATAATGCGGGGAAAGAAAGAATCGAACTCTCAATAACGGTTTTGGAGACCGCTGTTATACCATTTAACTATTTCCCCAGGGCTAAGATTACTTAGCTTGGTATTCTTTAGCTAGGCGAGATACCATCGCCATATCCGCTTTTCCATCATAGTCTTTTTTAAAAGTAGACATGATGTTTTTAATGGATTTGTCAGCGAGCTTTTCAATAATTTGTCTAACTTCAGCTTCTGACATCAATTGAGGCTTAAACAGACTGACGGCTTCGATTTGATGAGATATTTCCTCAACCTTATCAGGGCGAGAATTATTCACATACATCTGCTTTTCATCTTCCAGTTCTTTAATGAACTTAGTGATGATTCTATACAAGTCCTTGTCTTCAGTTTGAACTCCCTTTGATCTGTTTTCTACAACGAGCTCAAAGCACTTTGAATAAAGGACTGAAAGCGCACCTCTTGCGACATTGTCTCGATTTTTAAAAGCGGTTAGTTTCGCTTTGTTAATTTCATCTAACAACATCTTTCTGCCTCCAGAGAAAAATATATCATTACAAGTGAGAATTTACAAGAAAAACAATCTAGTCCCACTTCTCTTTTATCGCCTTAACTATAGAGAGAACGTGAGAATACAAATCGTCCTCATCTTGCTTGTTAAAAATAATAAAGTCCATTTCATGGCGGTGAATATCGTAAGTGTTAATTGAATTCATCTGCAGTCTCTTTCGCGGATCTTCATCGTTTCTCTTCTTTAAAAAATCCACTTGCCTATCTGTTTCAACTCCAATTATATAAGTGAAATCCTTATCCATTTTCGCTTCATAAAGCAAAGGAACTTCAACAGCTTTATAATCTTCTGAATTATCAATCATAAAGGAATTGATCTTATCTTTAACTTCACTCCAAATGAAGTTTTGATAATTCCTTCTGAATTTTTTATCAGACATCATGTTTTCAATGACCAGCTTCTTATTGAGTCCTTTCTCATCGAAAACTACAGGAAACTTATCTTTTAGCTTATTCAAATACTTTTGATCTTTATATAATTCATGAACAATCTCATCGGCAGAGGCAACCTTAAATCCAAGCTTAGCGAGCATTGATAAAACCAAGCTTTTGCCAGAAGCAATCTTTCCAGTTAAAGCTAAAGAAGGTTTAACGTGCTGACACTTAGGACAATAGCAAGTTCCTCTACCACCCAAATATCTCTTTTCGATAATGGTGTCGCAATTATAACAAGCTAAATGTTCTCTTCCATACACCTTCAAAAAGTTCTGCATTCCACCTGATACTCCTTTAGAAGGATGATATGAACGGACAGTTGAACCTCTGTTTTGAATAGCTTGATCTAAAATAATTCTCGAATTGGAAACGATGTTACTAACATCTTTTTCACTCATTTCTTTCGCCTTTTTAAAAGGATTAATGTTAGAGGCAAAAAGAACTTCATCAGCGTATATGTTACCTAATCCAGCTATGATAGTCTGATCCATAATAGCCTCTTTTATAGCCCTGTTATCCTTCTTAAAAGCGTTTAGCAAATACTGAGGAGAGTATATATCCCAAGGTTCTTTACCCACTTTGCAAAGAGGTTCTTCGTATTCCATACCTTCAGTTTTAACCAAATACATAACGCCGAATTTTCTCGTATCGTTAAATATTAGATAAGAGCCGTCATTCAGTGTGAAATAGATAGAAACGTGCTTATTTAAATTAGACTCTAAATCGCTAAGATGAAAAAGCTTTCCTTCCATTCTAAAATGAAAGAGCAAAGAATACGATGAAGAAAGGTTAATGATTAGATACTTTCCTTTTCGAGAAAGAGAAACAATAGTCGAATCAACAGCGTTTTTCTCCAGCGTTTCCTTATCAGTTTTAAGCAAGCGCGGATAAAGCAAATTGAAAGAAACTATCTTTAAACCGACAAGTTCTTTTTCTAATCCACGTTTAACAGTTTCAACCTCTGGCAATTCTGGCATAATATCACCTCTATTTACAATCGTACCACGTTTTACCAAAAGAGCCTTCAACTTTCAACTGACATTTTAAGTCCAAAGCGTGTTCCATCAGCTCTTTTAACTTTGGATAAAGTTCATCCTTTTCATCTTTGTAAATCTTAAATATAAGTTCATCGTGGATCTGAAGAACCATCTTAGATTTATATGACTTAAGCAGTTCATCGATCTTAATCATCGCCACCTTAATCAAATCCGCAGCTGAACCTTGGATAACGGTGTTTACTGCCGCTCTTTCTCCAAATTCCGCAATCTTCTTGTTAGTTTCATTTATCTCGTTAATATATCTTCTTCTGTTAAGAACTGTTCTAACATATCCATTTACCTTAGCAAACGCGATAATTTCACTTTCAAAATCTCTAAGTCCTGGATAAGAATCATAAAAAGATTCAATAATTTCACTAGCTTCCATCGGTGCCACATCAATTTGTTCTGATAAGCCCCAAGGAGAAATTCCATATACTATACCGAAATTAACCGCCTTAGCCTTCCTTCTCATTTCTGGAGTTACTTCATCTAAATCAACATTAAAGATCTTAGAAGCGGTAGCGGAATGAATATCGATATCCTTATTGAAGACCTCAATCATCTCGTTGAGATTTGCTAAAGAAGCTAAAACTCTCAACTCAATCTGCGAATAATCTAAAGAAAGAAACTCCAACTCATCTTCAGAGTAATAGAAAGATTTCCTTATTTCCTTACCATCTTCATTTCGAATTGAAATGTTTTGCAAATTTGGTTCTGACATCGACAATCGACCTGTGTTAGTCAGCGCTTGATTGAAAATAGCATGAATCTTGTTATCTGATTTAACGTATCTTCCCAAAGCCGAAGTGTAAGAAGAGACGAGCTTTTGATACTTTCTATATTCAATGATTTTACTAATTACAGGATGTACATCAACGAGCTTTTTAAGTACATCAATCGAAGTCGAATTGACCTTACCCTTCTTCTTTAACTTCAATTCATCGTAAATAACACTGGCAAGCTGTTTAGGAGAATTCAAATTAATAGGATGCCCAATATAAGCGATAATCTCCTCTGTCAAAGAAGCTAAACGAGCTTGATATTCATCATCAATCTTTTTTAAATCAATTAAATTAAGCGGAAAACCTTCAATTTCCATCCTCGCGAGAACTTCACTCAAAGGTAGCTCCAGTTTTGAATAAAGCTCATATTCTCCATCTTCCTCAAGCTGCTTTCTAACTGAACTAACTAAATTAGGTATAGCGTAAGCTAAAAACGCATCCGTATCTTCATTAACTGGATAATGGTAATAAGCTAAGCAAGATCGCTTGTTAGGCTGAACGTTCTGATTGAGAATATAAGTTGAAATAAGTAAGTCAAAACTCACGTTGCTAACTTCCTCAACACCCATCTTATGCAAACACACTAGCAAGCCTTTGTAATCGTAAGTGTACTTTTCATAAGAGTTTTTTAAAAAATTTTTGAATCCTTCACTCTTATTCAAATTAGAAACAGAAATGTAACTGACTTCATTCCCATCGGAAAAATAAAAACCTTTCAATTCTCCTTCGTGAAAATTCTCCTCACTGTTATCAGGAAGCAATGAAAGAGGGATAAAACCTAAATCCTCAAAAGAAGACACTAAAGAAAATTTAAAATCAGTTTTTCTCTCTTCCCTTTTAACTTCTTTTTTACTCATCAGCTCTTTATACGCTCTGTTCATTTCATAGCGAAGATAAAACTTTGCCAATTCATCTTTTTTCTCATCTTTCAGCGTCGACTGCAAGTAATACTCTTTAACGTCTAACGAAGTGTCAATAGTAGCGATCTCACGGCAGAACAGAGCGTCTTGTTTGTGTTCTAAGATGTTCTGCGCAGCTTTAGACTTATCGTTTTTAAGGCCTTCAAAGATTCCCTCTAAATGCCCGTATAAATCCAAGTATTTAATAGCGCTCTTTTCACCGATACCTTTAACTCCAGGAATATTGTCAGATGCATCTCCAGCCAGTCCTTTAAAATCAACCACTTGATCAGCCCGGTATCCTTTTTTCTCTTTGACGTTATTAATTGAATATATTTCAACTTCTTTTAAACCCTTCTTAAGAAAATGCAAAGTTATATTTTCACTAGTAAGAAGCTGCAAGAAATCCTTGTCCGATGAGAAAAGGCAAACTTGATCTCCTTGCTTAGCGGCATATTGAGACAAAGATCCAGCTAAATCGTCAGCTTCGTATCCCTCAACTTCGATTCTATAAATTCCCATGTTATCAAGCAGCTCTCTCGCGATAGGTAACTGAGCTTTCAAAGCCGGTTCTAACGGCTTTCTATTCATCTTGTAAGAGTCTAATTTTTGCGCGCGAAAAGAAGGCTTATCCGTGTCAAAACAAACAACCATCTTATCATCTGCTGAAAGCTCCCCTTTTAAAGTCTCCATCATCTTTTGATAAGTAACAACTGCATTAGTAGGTATCCCATCTTTAGTCTGCATAACAGCTTCACCCGGTCTAAACGAAGCATAAAAAGACCTAAACAGCAAGGAATTTCCATCGATAATATAGATTTTAGACATAGTTTACCTCCTTGTTAATATAGACGTTAATGTAATTTGGAGCCGTCTCTACTTTTGAAACAGAAACGATATCGCCCTTCTTAAGATTATACTCGCGCGGGACATTTAACATTAAGCTCTCTCTGCCATAGCGCGAAACTAATTCGAGCTTCACTCTGTTTGAATAATTTGAAAAGTATCGTGGAGTTTCTGCAACTATAAATAAAGAATGGTACTTTCTTGGCTTAGTTAAAAAACTAGCAATCTTAATTGAAAAGCAAACGCCTAAAGAATCAATTTCGTTAAAGAAGACTTCGATAGAATAATTAAATTCTTTCTTCTCTAGCTCTGGGAGAAAATCAGAACTTCCATTCACATTAAACTTATAAGCGAGAATAATTTTATCAATAGAAGCAATAAGTTCACCCCGCGGATAATTAAATTCATCCAAAGCACCAGAAGAAATAAAGCTCCTCATATCTTTCTCGTTAAACGAAGAAAGATCCACTCTTAAAAGAAAATCATTTAAAGAAGTATACGGTTTTTCCTTTCTCAATCTAACGATATCTTCAATCACTTTTAAATTAGCCTCAGATTGCATGCCAGAGATACATTTAAGCCCCAAGTAAAAGTCGTTATCAATAAAATCAGTATCAACTTCCGAACGGTTGACAGAAGGAGAAGAGATATCTAAGGAAAAACGCTTAAGTTCAAAACATATATCCATGAACTTCTTGCTTCCAGGGCTAGATTTATTCAAAGAGACTTTGTAAAAAACACGCGGGTAATTCGCCTTGTAGTAAGCTAAAGTATAAAGGATTAAAGCGTAGGCACAAGCGTGCGACTTGTTAAAACCAAATTGCCCGAATCTTTCTACCATCTTATAAATTTTTTCAGCATCCTTATAAGCGAGGCCGTTTTTTTGACAACCATCAAAAAATTCCTTTTTTAGGCTGATTAAAAGCTTCTCGTCCTTTTTAGAAATCGCCCTTCTTAAAATATCGGCCTTACCTCCATCAAACAAAGCAATTTTCTTGCCAATATCAAGAATCTGCTCTTGATAAATAATGACTCCGTAAGTCGGCTTTAATATCTCATCTAAAATAGAAATGCCGGTAGAAAAGTTCGCCCCTGGTTTCTTATTCATTCCATATGCCCTAATGTATTCGTTAGCACCAGGCCTAATCAAAGAAATCAAAGCTATCAAATCATTAAAATTCTCAACTTTAATCTCTTCAATAGCCCTTTGAGAAATGTAAGTACCTAACTGAAACAAATCAATTAAAAGCTTGTCGTTAATTAATTTATAAGTGTTTCTATCGTTCAAATTTTCCTTCGGGTCTTTCAATTCAATGCCTTTCTTTTTTGCCTCTGTTTCAATTTGCTTAATAAAAGAAAGATTAGATAGAGCTAGAATATCAAACTTCAAAAAGCCCATTTCTTCCAAAGTGTGATAATCGTATAAAGCGATATTAGTAATTCCGTAAGAAAGAGGAACTACCTCACTTAAATCTACATTAGAAATAATGACACCTGAAGCGTGGGTAGATAAACCTATTGGAAAATCTTCAATGAGAATAGCCAAGTCAACTATGCTTTTATAATAAGGATCTTTTAGCTTCTTAACTAATTCCCTATTTTGAACTAGCTCATCTTTAAAACTGCGCCCTTTAGCCACCGCTTCTCTTTTAATTAAATTAGAAATCTCTTGAACCTTTGAAGATGGAATATCTTCAAATACTTGGGAAATTCTACTTAGAGCCGCCTTCATTTGCAACGTAGAAAAAGTCACAATTAAAGACACCTTTGAAGGAGAATATCTCTGCTTCAAATAAGAAATGACATCTTCTCTTCTCTCTGCATCAAAATCGACATCGATATCAGGCATGCTCTTACGCAAAGGATTTAAAAACCTTTCAAAATACAGGTTGTATTTAATCGGATCTACCTCCACAATATTCAAAGCGTAAGAAACCAAAGAGCCGGCACCAGAACCACGTCCGGGCCCAACTTTCACATTTGAATTTCTAAAGTGATTCACGTAATCCGCCACTAACAAAAAGTAATTGGAAAACTTCATCTGCGAAATAACAGAAAGCTCATAATTCAATCTTTCAAC
>JADING010000122.1 GCA_017694135.1 Candidatus Scatoplasma merdavium | reverse complement strand
GTGTAACCTATCGGCGATTTTTTCAATACTCTCAACTTGGAAAACCCCACATTTCGAGTTCTTCTCCAAACCTTTAATTATTTTGTTTAGATCTTTTATATGACAAAGATAAGAATATTTCTCCAATTCTCCAACTTTAATTTCCACATCGGCGTTAGTGCACACGATAGACACAAACATCACATCTTTCGATTCGTTCCAACCGAGAAACTTCGCCAACATGATAGTTCTCTGCTCGTTGTACATCACTGGATTAGAGACATTCTTGGAAGAGATTTTAACTTTCCACTTGTCGTCGTAGCAGTTCTCCGCTACCAAATCATCTTCGTAATATCTAGAAGTCACAACATAAACGTAATGATCCCCAATCAAAACATGAGGAATGTGAATATTGCAGTCTTCAGTTTGGACATTGACGTCATTCAGCAAAAGAAAGTCTTGGTTTTGAGCGATTGAATAAAGCTTGTGCCAAACGCGATGAAGGTAAATTTTTTTCGCATAAACTTTTGAAAGCACGAATAAAACTACGAGCGCTAATACTATCAAAAGCAAAGATATAGATAGAAGAATAGCAGCCCAATTCGGCATATTAATTAAGCGAGCTTTAAAGCGACCTTCATCATGTTAGTGAATCCAGTTTCGCGTTCTTTAGCTGTCGTTTCCTTATGAGTAATAAACGAATCAGAAATAGTTAAAATCGTCAACGCTTCTTTGTGATACTGCTGAGCTAAACAATAAAGGGCGTAAGTCTCCATTTCAACCGCTAAGCAGCCCATATCAGCCCACTTCTTCCAGTTTTCTGGATGAGCGGAATAAAACAGATCGGAAGAGAAGACATTCCCAACGTGAACTCTCATATTGTTTTTCTTAGCTTCTTCATACGCTTTTAAAAGCAAATCAAATGTACAGATAGCTGAATATGTTCCGTTGAGTTCATACTGATAAGCGAAGTTAGAATCAGTGCAGGCTCCTTGAGCTAATACCAAGTCAAAAAGTTCGCAGTCAGGAGAATAAGCACCAGCTGAACCAATGCGAATCACGCGATCAACATCGTAAAATTTGAAGAGTTCAGAAACGTAAATTCCCAATGAAGGCATACCCATACCTGTACCCATAACCGAAACTTTCTTTCCTTGATAGGTGCCAGTGTAGCCGAACATGTTTCTAACCGTATTAAACTGCACGGGATTTTCTAAAAAATTTTCCGCAATAAACTTAGCGCGAAGTGGATCGCCAGGTAACAAAACTGTTTTGGCAATATCTCCTAATTTAGCGGCGTTGTGAGGTGTAGACATAACTTTCTCCTTTCACTTCTTATATTCTACTAAAAATTAAATAATTAATCGTAAATTGTTTGGTCATTTTGACACGCTTGTAACACTCTAAGTATATCTTCTTTGACATTCTTTTTAGAGAGCTCAGGCAAAGAAGCTATATCGAAATAACCGCTCGATTCAATCTCGTGGCAAAGAGGAAAACCGGATTTGAGAACACCGCATAAAAAATAAATAGTGTATTCGGAAAACTCTTGCCCGAAATCCATTCCCTTAGTCTTATCAATAACTCCCAACAAACGTATGATTTTTCCTTCAATTCCCGCTTCTTCTTTCAATTCTTTCAAGCAAGAATCAGATGGAGTCAATCCGATTTCAGCCCAGCCACCAGGCAAAGAATACCCGCCGTCTTTCTTTTCTTTTACTAGAAGGACCTGGCTTTTATCTTCCGACAAAACCACCGCGCGAACAGAAATAGAAGGGGTAGGATAAATTTCCCTTTTAAAAAAATTAACATCTCCTAAATCAACATCCTTTTCTTTTAAAAAAGAGTCGCAGAGATTTTGCAAATTAGTGTAATTTTCTATCGCATAAGGATCATTAGAGTAAAGAAGACCAACTTTAGATATCTCGTAGGCCTTAAGCAAAAAACACTTAATATCTTTTTTCATTATTTCACATCCGAACTGATATTGTTGTGTCCATCGCCTTCTAACTTAGCCTTGTTAGAAATCAAAGTCTTCAAGACATTTGGGAACTCATCGATAGCTACGTGCTCTATCATGCCTGAAAAAACTATATGTACACTTCCAGTTTCTTCAGAAACAACAATATTAACTGAATCAGTGATGTTAGAAATAGAATATGCTGCTCTGTGTCTAGCTCCAAACTTGGTCGGGAGATTGCGGCTTTCTTCCATCGGATAAAAGCAGGCAGCCATGTATATTTTCCCGTTGCGTATTATCAATGCTCCATCGTGAAGCACGGTACCCTCATAAAAAATAGTTTCAATAAGTTCAGCGCATATAGGAGCGTTCAAAACAACCGCACCGCCATTAACATACTTATCTAATTCATCGTTTCTTTCAATTGTAATTAAGGCCCCTGTCTTGTTTTCTACAAGCCATTTGACAGCCTTAGCAATTTCATCGATGTTTTTACCGACTTCAGCACTGGTGTATTTTGAAGCGCGATTTTTATAAGAATTCACCGATACTGTTAAATACTTACGTATTTCACCTAAGTTAGCGTAGAAAGACATACACAAACTTACGATTAAAACCGCGATAGTTATTCCAAAAGAAACCCACAGATTAAAAAGCCCAAGTAAAATAGAGACGAGAATCTCACCGCCAATTAAAAACCACACGGTTTTTTTACGGATAATTAAAATCAAAAAAGCGATGGTAATTCCTGAAAGAACGATTGCGATTAACAAATCTATAATATCAACTGCCATTATTTAACCCGTTTCTCTCTATTTAATAATACCATATTAAAGTAATAATTAAGGGAAATTTTCGATGAAATTGCGGAATTTTTCTACTTTTTGGCAGTTTACTTTTTTCCTTATATGTTTTAATATTAAAAAGCCTTGCAGGCGTAGTTTAGTGGTAGAACTAGTGCTTCCCAAGCACCAAGTGCGGGTTCGATTCCCGTCGCTTGCTAATTGGAAATTAACTCGATGCTAAATCGAGTTTTTTCTTTTAACAGCCTCTTTTTCTTGATAAAAACTTGGCACTTTTATACAATAATCTAGCTGCCGCTTTAGTTCAGAGGTAGAACAGAGGTATCGTAAACCTCCAACGGCCGTTCGATTCGACCAAGCGGCATACTTACAAGCATCTCTACTCTGATGGGTACCCCAAATCCTAGACATTAGGAAAGGGGTACTTTTTTATGAAATATTCATGGGAATTCAAACTTGAATGCGTCGACAAGTATAAAAATGGTGAATATATTGCGACACCTGGAAAAACTAAGA
>JADING010000121.1 GCA_017694135.1 Candidatus Scatoplasma merdavium | reverse complement strand
CCATCTAATAACAGGCTTGCAATGCCCGGGTTGTGGAATTACTACTATGATAGTGGACATCTTTTCATTTGATTTTAAAGGTGCTTTTATAGCTAATCAATTCATCTTCATTACTTGGCCACTCATCGTATTTGAAATCTTCTATCTTTCTTATAACAAAAACAAAAACAAGATAAATAACATTGTTTTAGTTATTTATCTTGCCTGCTTGATCAGCTTTGGTTTAATTCGCAACCTATAATGCGTGAATAGGCTTATCCGTATAAAGCAAATAAACTTTACAAGGAGGATAAGCTTTTTTCAATGACTTTTGAATCTTGCTAAATTCTTTTTGCAACGCTTTATTAGTGAACTCACAATCAGTTGTCATACTTATGTAAATAGATTGAAGCTGACCAGAATCAGAATAATAGATATCGTGGACTACGAACTTAGGGAAAGTCTTTTTCATGAATTCGTAAATTTCTTCTTCGGTAGCTTCATCTCTCCTTTTATCAGTAAGGATCTTAAACTGCGATATAAGTTCTTTTATAGGCGAAACTAAATAGATTAAAGAAAGAATGATTGTCGTAATAGCATCTCCGATATCTTTTAAGAAAGCTAAGAATGAAACGTGGGAGAAAATTAACAAACTAGATATCGCAAATAAAGTGACTAAACCATCGTAAATCGATGCTTTAATTTCTAAAGATAATATCATTGATCCACCAACTTTTTTAGAATAATGAGAATAAATGAAAGTAATAGCGAAACAGCTAACGATCATACTTATTCCATAAATAACAAGCTCAATGGTGTAATTCTCTTCGCTGCCAATTAAACTACCAGAATAAAAACTGACAATAGTGGAAGTACCTTCATATAGAGTAAAGACAATCGTCACTAAAAGCATCAAGGAGCGAAAAACCATGAACAGGTTCTCAATAGCGTACCTCCCTAAAGGATATTTATCTGAAGACTTCTTTCGCGAATAATGAAGGACGATTAAAGAAGTGATAGTGGAAAAGCATAAAATTGCCGAAACCAAGCCATCTAACAGCAAGGACGTAAACTTTGTCATAAAGTAGAAAGCGAATCCCAGCCCACCAGAAAAAAGATTAATAAGGACCCCTAAATACAGGGCTCTATTTTCATAAACCGTCTTGTTCATCCAAAGATATTCTAACATAATTTGCCGCAAAAATGCAATATATGGCATTTTGATGCCATTTATACATCTTTACATATTTGAAAAATAAAATTTAAATATTTAGATATAAGATTAATTATCAGCGGCTTTCAACCGTTCTTCATTCCTTTTGCTCACATCGATAAATTCATCGTAAAGATCGTTTTGTCTAAACAGCTGAACAAAAAGATGGCAAACAACAATGCATATAATGCCGATAAAAGTACCAGTGTGAAAAACATCGAAACTCGAAGAAGAATAAACCAATGCCGATAAAACTAAAACGATAGAAGTCATAGGAGCTTTAGTAATAACTGTAAATGTTGTAACCATGCTAAAAAGCATAACAAACTCGCTACATTCCATATCAAATTTAAACATACTACCGCAAACTAAGACCGCAATTCTACCTACCAAAGCACCCAAACACATTATAGGAACAACCAGCCCACCAGTAACCTTCCCTGCTCCGGATAAACTGGTCAAAGCAAAGCGAAAAACCAAGACGCCGATAACTAACGCAATGTTGGTCCACTCGCTTAAACTAGAAATAATATTTGATCCAGATCCCATGTAAGGATACAAGAACACATTCAAGATAAACATCAATGCAAATAACAAATATCCGCGGTATTTTACAACTTTTATGTTATCAAACTGATTAAACTTATCTTTTAAAAACACAATAAAATGCTTGAAACACAAACCGACAACAAGCGATAAAACAGCGACAAAAATAAAAGCGACATTATTAATTCCATAAGTTGGAACAACTGTTTCAATTTCTAACAAATGATGATGATTAATTAAAAATGTTACACCGAAAGAAGAAAGTGAAACAATTACTCCTTTGATAATTAGTTTCCAACTAACGCGGTGCATAGATTCTTCAAAAGAATAAACTAAACCTGCTAAGGGAGATAAGAATGCGCAGCCAAAGCCCGCTCCTGAAGCGATACCAATATCTTCTGAATCATCCCCTCTTTTAAATAAATCGGAATAGGCCTTACCAATCTTGCCGCCTAAAACGACTGAAGGTCCTTCACTTCCCAAAGGAAAGCCGACAAATGTCGAGGCAAAAGAATTAGCAATCATCCCAGGGATATCTTTTTTCCAAGTTAATTTCTTCTCTTTTCGTATCGCTTGTTCAACAACTGGTATTCCCGATCCATCGATCGACGGGCACCATTTTAATATAAAGAAATTAAGAAGACTTAAAGCTATAACTGAGCAGATCAAACTCAAAACAAGCCAGATTGAACTAGAACCATACAAGAAAGATGAAAGCTTACTTATCCCTTGTAAACCAAGCTGATAAACACCTACTACAACCCCTGTTGTTACCCCGATTAACACCAAACGTAGAAACTCTAGTAACAATGCTACCAGCTTTCTTTTAGAAGTATCATTCATAACAAAAAAAGTATACTCCATATAAGAAATATTGACTAACTTTAATTGCGTCTCTTTTCATTATTCTCAATAAAAGACTGGTAGATTTACTACCAGTTCAAACTTAGACTCTTTCTTTTAAATCATCCAAAGAAGGATATTGATTAAAATACAAACCTTCTGTTGGATCTAACGAGATGAATTCGTAGTCGTTAAATCCAAGGATATTACAAGCTGCGCGCTGCATTACTAAGAAGACTGTATCTTCAATAGCTTCTGGATCACCCAAGAAGTTGCCTGGATCTGAATAGTGCTCAACTTCTTGCTTTAAAGCGTAAATGTAAGAATTAATCTTCGTATTAACCAAAGAATCCTTTAATTCAGAAGAAGCTTCTTCGTATTTAACTCCATCGATATATACGTCAGAAGAGTTATAACCTCCTCCCATTTTCATAATAGGCAGATTGACATACTTACTGCCATTATCATCCTTCCAAATAGAAGTCTGTTCAACTAGTTGAGCCTTGAGCGGGAAATAGTCTTCTTCACTTACTGTAGGTTGACCAGCAAAACCGATATGAGAGAACAATGAGGAAATATTTTCCGCCAACATTGAAGCGAAAGATATAGCGCTCTCTTGCTTCCAATCGTAGAACCTGTTATCGCCAACTAAATTGAGCTTAGTAGGATACATACTCAAAGTATTACCTTTAGTAAAACTAGTAATATAAATACCAATAACCAGTCTTAAAAGCGAAGTGATATTAAACTCGTTGTAAGATCCTTGTGGGTAAGAATCTAAGAAGATTGAAGCGATACCAGAATGGTAGAAGAAAGTATCTTTTACGGTGATGTCACCGGCGTAATTAGCACTTCCGTTTTCATTGACAAATCCATTGGTATTCATAAAAGCCTTCTGCAAAATCTCAGTGGATTCAATGAGTTCTTCTTCCGTATATGAAAAGTTAGGATTAAAGCCATAACCAGCTAAGAAATCGAGAGCTTGATTCTTTTCACACACGCCGAATGAAAGCAAGGTGTCAGCTTTGTAATCCTTAGTCAAGTTCATGATATCAGACGGAGCTAAGAATTCCTCTTTGCTCATCGAATAATCTTTTCCACCGATTGAATAATCAATCTGGGCACTTAAATCAATCTCTTGACCTTGGTTAGAACCATATCTAAGTAAAAATTCCATACCGTTAGATAACAAGCAATTTTCAATTAGATTGTTCTTTCCCGAATAATTCCTCACAACATTTCTTCCGTTTTGAATTTGAGAATTTTTTAAAGTGATATTATTTCCATCGAGTTCTAAAACGGTTCCAGTGTATTGCAAATTAGTGTAATTGTTACCAAAATCAGCGTTTTTAAAATGAACGTCATTTAAAGTTATGTCATCACCTTCGACATAGAAGCCAATGTTATCTTGGCCAAACAGCGTCATCAAAGGAGCTTCATCAGCATATTCAGGTTCAGTGTAAGGAACACCTAAAGAATAGAAGACTAAAGGACCTCTGAAAAGATTAGACTTATCTAAAGTAGCAATGAGGTTTCCATCTTGCTCCAATTCGTTATAAGGGTAAGTTAAATCGTGTAAATTAACGACAAAACCATTCCCGTAATAGTCTTTTTGAATATGCAATCCAGCGATTATATCTGTTGAGAAAGTCGGATTGCCGCTTGCAGGAGCTTCAGCGTTATAAGCATCTAAGAAGTCGTGGTTATAAGTAGTTTCAAAACGATACACTTCAGAGGAGAAAGTATTCTGCTTGATATTAGAACCATGGTGGCCAAACAAAACGGTATCTTGTCTCCTTAAGCTCCCGTTTGAATCATAAGCATTTTGATAAGATTCAAAATTAACTCTCTGAACAACGCTTTCGCCTTCAGTAGAAAAATTAGTCGCCATGAGCAAGTCATCGTAAGAATAAACATTAACTCCATCAATTACCGTAAAATTATAACTAACTTCTGGCATAGCCGTTCCTGGACGAGAAAATTTGACGTAGCTTTCCCCAGACGAAAGCAATTTGACCGTTTGATCAACAGCGTTAAATTTGACATTAGAAGAAGTTTCAACAACCAAATCATCTAAGCTTACTTCTTCAGGGTATACTTCAATGCTCAATTGCAATTCGGAATTAACTTTCTGATACTGATCTTTTACTAAATCAGAATAACTCAAATCGTAAAGGCCAACATACCTCTCTTGATCAATTCCCTGCATAGTGAAGTTCGGAGTGGCATTGATAATAACCCCACCAGCCGAGCCGATGATATTAGCCATAAAAGACTTGCTAACATTACCCTTTTCATTTGAACAAGTAACTTGGCATTGCCCTTGCTTTAACAGGTTCAAATAATAGGTGCTACCAGAAGAGGAGATGCTCGCAACATCGCTTTCGCCAGTTATGCTCCACACTAAATCATTCCCTGATGAAACAGGATATTTTTCGTTGTAAACAGCCTCAGCTTTAAGCTCGACTCTACCATCTGACAAATCAAAATACTGATTAGCCTCGTAATCAAACTGAATATCAGTGATATCTTGTTCAACATCTCTAATTAAATAAGTCGTAGTTATAAAGGCAAAAAGAGCGATAATAAAAGGCAAAAACAACAGGATAATAATAGCTTTTTTCTTCATAAGTTACCCCCGACGTACTCATTGAGATCTCTTTGAATTCTCTGTGGTGCTTTAACAAGCATACAAACTAATTCGATAGCCTCAAATGCCAAAATAATGACAAAGAACATGTAATATGAAAGAATCTCATTATCAAAAACTAAAGAGAGCAAGACACCAGCACCAACTGAAAGAACAGGTAAGATAAAACTAGTTAAGGTATTAAGTAAACTAGCGTTCTTTTTAGATTTTAAATCGGTGTAAATCGAACCTAAGGAAATGATAAATAACAAGAGCAGACCAACAATAATTAACAGAGCAAAGCTAACGAAACTAATCTCTCCACTTATCGCCAAAACTAAAATTGTAACTAAATAAGATAAGGAAGAAAACGCGTAAGGAAAAAGCAACTTAATTCCCATCTGTTTGACGTAGCTAACTGGAATATATTTCATAATTATCAAAGTGTTTTTCTCAGAAGACAAAGAAATTGAAGAAGTCGAATTAATAACAGCCAAGAATAAGAAAACTAACAAGCTGTCAATTCCTACCATGACATTAGGAAATAAAGAACTGATAAACACTAGGTTACCACCGGAG
>JADING010000120.1 GCA_017694135.1 Candidatus Scatoplasma merdavium | reverse complement strand
GCATCTAATTGAGCCATTAAACCAGAAAGCTTTTCTGCAACCGGCATATCTTCAATAGCGTCATACCCAGTATCAGGACCAAGTTCTTTATACATTCTCGGAGAGTTGTTACGCAAAGCGCCGATGTGATACTGCTGAACAATATTGTACTTGGAATATTCTTTGCCTAAGAAAACGAGAACGACACCCTTGTAAATATCCTCGTCTTCGAAAGTGATAGTTTCATGATTCAAAGCCTTCAAGAAAACTTTGTTGGCGTCTTCGTAAGTAGCACCAGCTTTAAAGTGAACTACATCTAAAGCGTGATCGGACGCGACGCAACCGTGTTTGACAAAGAACTGCAACCTCTCATCTAAGCAATCAAACAAATCTTGCAAAGATTTAATATCTCTGTTGCAGACTTCACTTAATTTTTTAAGCCAAGGTAAGAAAGTATCTCTTTCGACATTGATGGCTTTATCAGGTCTCCAGGCCGGAGCAACGTGAACTTTCAAACTAGGATCTTTAGCCATAAGTTCATGATAATGTAAATCATCAGCCGGATCATCGGTAGTAAAGAGAGTATCAACGTTAAACATTTCAATCATCTTTCTAGCGGAAAGAGTCTTGAGTTTTTCATTGCACTCATCGTAGATTTCTTTAGCAGTTTCAGGAGATAACAGCTTATCAATACCAAAATAGCGGCGGAGCTCAAGGTGAGTCCATTGATAGATTGGATTGCCAACCATATAAGGCATTACTTCAGCGAACTTTAAGAAGCGTTCGTAATCATCGGCGTCACCAGTGATGTATTTTTCATCAACACCAAATTCACGAAGCAATCTCCATTTGTAATGATCGCCGTAATGATTGGCACCTAACCAAGCTTCAGTGATGTTTTTAAAGTGGTAATCTTCGTAAATCTGCTGCGGAACCAAATGGCAG
The DNA here is from genome assembly GCA_017694135.1 of Candidatus Scatoplasma merdavium. Lineage (GTDB taxonomy): Bacteria > Bacillota_I > Bacilli_A > RFN20 > CAG-288 > Scatoplasma > Scatoplasma merdavium. Next base: position 5,287 of record JADING010000120.1, on the reverse strand, counting down.
TGATAATCGAAAATCGGCATTTTCTTCGCGTGATTTTCATATAAATCAACTGCAACTTCATTGTTTAATAAGAAATCTTTATCTAGGAATTTTTTCATATGACCTCCAATTCTCCTTATAAAGTTACTCCTTGTTTGAATATAGCAATCTGGGAATTCCCGTTTTGCTCCTGTTTAGTTAATTCGCCTGAGCAGATTGAAATAAGCTTGTCTAAAAGATACTCTTTAGCAGCATCAAATCCCTCATCAAAGGCGATTTCAGCATCAAAGTCAATCCAGTCTTTCTTCTTGTTGGCCAAGATGTGATTAGTGGCGATTTTAACAGTCGGAACAATCGAACCAAAAGGTGTTCCACGACCGGTAGTAAAACAAATCAAATTAGCTCCAGCTGCCACTAAGTTGGTCGAAGCTACAATATCATTCCCCGGACCATTTACTAAGGAAAGACCCTTAGCTCTTACTCTTTCACCGTAATCTAAAGTATCTTCAACTTCCATGTGCCCAGCTTTCTGCACGCAACCTAGCGATTTTTCTTCTAAGGTTGTAATACCTCCATCTTTATTACCAGGTGAAGGATTTTCATAGCACACTTGATTGTTTCGAGCGTAGTAATCTTTGAAATTGTTAATAAGTGAAACAATCTTATTGAAGGTGTTTTCATCCTTAGCTCTGTTCATTAGCAACTGTTCAGCCCCAAACATTTCTGGGACTTCGGTAAGTAAGACTTTCCCGCCAGAAGAGCCGATAACTTCCGAGACTTTTCCAAGCAAAGGATTAGCGGTCAAGCCTGAAAATCCATCTGAACCACCGCACTTTAAACCTAAAACAATCTTATCTAATCCACATTTAACTCGGACATCGTCTTTCATCTTCGCATAGAGCTTTTCTAAACGAGTCAGACCTTCTTCAATTTCATCGGAATAGTCCTGAGCGTTAAAAGACTCAATTCGCTCTAAGTCCGCTCCTTCTAAAGTTTCCATAAACTGAGAAAGGCGGTTGTTTTCACACCCCAATCCTAAAACTAAAGTCCCACCGGCATTGGGGTTAACTGCGATTCCATGAAGGATAACTCTAGTGACAGAAAAATCATCGCCGAGCTGCGAACAGCCGTAAGGATGAGAGGCAATTTTAACGCGCATCGACATTTCCGGATGACGAGAAATAAATTTATCAGCCAGCTCGCTAGCGATAGAGTTGACACATCCGACTGTCGGAACTATATAGAGGTAGTTTCTAATACCGACGCTGCCATTTTTTCTCACATATCCCATAAAAGTCTTATCAGAAGCCTTTTCTAAAGCGGGAATGGATTTTTTGTAAGTGTAAGTCGGACGCTCTTCTAAGGTTGTAATTAAGTTGTGAGAGTGTATCCACTCCCCAGCTTTAACATCATCAGTTAACTCGCCGATTACTTCGCCGTATTTAATGACCTTGTGACCAGCTGGCATATCGTGTCTAGCTATTTTGTGAGCTTGCTTGACATCTTGCTTAACTTGGATTCCTTGAACGACAGTGCCCTTCTTAATATCGTGCAGAGCGATCAATACGTCGTCGTTTTTATCAATTAAAATTACTTCAGACATAATTCTTCCTTCACAAAGGCATCTAGGACTTCTGGATAAGAAGTATCTTTAGCAACTATAGCACGCAAATAGTACTTGATTTCATCAGCAAAACCAGCTTTTAAAGTTAGATCTTGGCCCCAGAATTCTGCGTTAGATAAGACCGAATTGACAAGCTTATCTAAATCGTTATCTTTGCGGAATTCAGCCCATAAACTAGCCATAGTATCGAGGTTCTTCTTGTCATCAACCAATTTAATTTCTTCTTTTTGGCCATTTACATAGCGGTAACCTTCGTAAAACTTGATCAAACTAGCAAACGCGAACATCAAGTGACGAGGATATTTGTTATTGACTTTATAATTGTCTAAGATAGTCGGCAAATCTCTCTCTTTAAACTTCGGAATAGAATTCAAAGCAATTGACATCAACTGGTGGTGCACATAAGGATTCATGAAGCGATCTAAAACATCGGAAGCAAACTTTTCAACATCTTTGACTTTAACTGTCGGGACGATTTCATTGAACAGTTCTTCATTCAAGAATGTGCTGACATTTTTATCTAAAAGAGATTCTCTAACTTCGTTGTGCCCAGCCAAGTAAGCGACCGGAACCAAAGAAGAGTGAGAGCCGTTCAAACAGCGGACCTTGCGCTGTTTGTAAGGATGAACGTCATCGACGTAAATGCAGTGGACATCACCACCGATTTTATGCAGAGGGAAAACTCTCTCACAAAATTCTTCGTGACGATAGACAAGAAGGTTGAAATACTCACCTTTGACCATGTTGTTATCAACATAGCCGTATTCTTCACAAAGCTCTTTAAATTCATCGCGCGGGAAACCCGGAACAATGCGATCGACCAAAGAAGAAGTGTAATGGCAAGAGGTAGTTAAATACTGAATAAAGCCATCTTCTTCCTTTCTAGCGGCTGCTAATTTCAAAAGGACTTCTTTCAATTTATCTCCGTTATCATCGATAAGCTCGCAAGGCATAATAGCAATTTCAGCATCCTTACCTAACTTGAGATAACGTCTCTTTAAAAGGGCCAACAGCTTACCAGGATAAGAAATCGGAGTCTTCTCCTCCATGTTTATGCCAACGTCTTCTTCTTCAAAAGCGATACCGGCTTCAGTAGTGTTAGACACAATAACTTCCAAATCTTTGCTTTCACCATAGGCAAGGAACTTTTGATACTCGGTATACGGATCGATAAAATCATCTAAAACAGAAATTATTTCGTGAGTCTTAACGGCTTCTTTCTTCTCATTTAATCCTTGAAGAATAACGGTGTACAACCCGTCTTGCTCTTCGAGGTTTTTGACTCTTCCCATCGGAAGAGGCTGAACGACAGCAACATGACCGCAATAATCGGTCTCATCATTGAGCTTTTGAACCATCCAGTCGATAAAAGCTCTAAGAAAATTGCCTTCTCCAAACTGCAAAATGCGAATCGGCGCCTTCTTTTTGGCGTGTAATGCACTAGTTAAAACCGGTAAATCTGACATAAACTAATCCTCCAATAAATAGTATACAACTTGTCAAAAGCCTATTTAATATTCATTAAATATTCTGCATATGCCATAGTAAAAGGACCAACGCCCTTAGAATCGTTGCAGACAACTTTTTCCGAAAGGTAGTACTCAACGCTGCCGTTTCTTCTTTCGTTATCTAATCCAGAAACCTGGCAGATATTAAATAAACCGTACTTTGTAACGAAGTTTTCAATTACACCTTCTAATATTTCAACACCCTTCTTCGATTCTTCAAATTTAAGCATACCTAATCTCGCACCTTTTAAATAACCGTAAGCGAGCATGACTGAACCTGAAGTTTCTAAGTAATTACCCTTGGCATCTTTTAACAAAGGCAAATCGTAAAAACACTTGGTCTTGGGATCTTGATAAGGTTCCATCGATTCTAAAACTTTCTTTAAAAACTTCTTCAAATATTCGCGATAGACGACATCCAAACTAGAAGATAAAGCTTCGTAAACATCGCAAGCTGCCATAGCTAACCAGCCGACAGAACGGAGCCAAACATTAGGCGAGCGTCCACTAGTCTTATCAGCCCACTGCATCGACTTAGTTTCATCGTAGCAGTGCATATACACTTTCTTTTCGGGATCGAAATTGAATTCATCGACATTCTTAAACTGGTCGATAATATCCTTCTTTTCTTTTAAAGAGTGTTCTTTTTCCGCATTTAAAGCGTAGAAAGGCATACCCATAAACAAGCCATCTAGCCAAATCTGATACGGGTAGCGCTGTTTGTGCCAGAAAGAACCGGATTTCGTGCGCGGCATATCCCTCACCTGGTCCATCAAGATATCGAGAGCTTTAACATATTTCTCTTCGTGATGAATCTTTTCTAAGTGCATTAATGCGGTTCCACACTGAACGTTATCAATGTTGTAATCTTCCTTTTTATAGCACGCCATCTCACCGTTTTCACCGATGTTTTTATCGTAATAATCGATGACAAAATTAAGCCACTTCTTGTCTTTGGTTGCCAGATACATCTGATATGCTCCCGAGTTAATCACTCCGTCTTCATAGCAGAATCTCCCATCCGGATGATAGTGTGCAAACTCACTGTAGAAAGAATCTAAGAACTCCTCAACATCTCTTCTCTTTTCTTCGGAAATCACTTTGTTAGCCTCCTTTATTTTTTCTTTCCGCTTGATGGAAACGACAATATATATCGCCACGCAAATTGCGACAATACCGATACAAATATTTGAAAAGCCCATGGATAAGCCGACCGCTTGATACTCGTGGCCAGGCTCAACAATGCTGTATAGCAACCCGTCCCAATGCTGCAAAATAAACAGAGATGGAATGCGGAAAGCAAAAACGCGCATCACGTTTATAACCATGGAAATCTTCGTCATACCAAGCCCGTAAAGCAAGCCTAAGACCGACGAATTTATTCCTAATGTAATTATACCCATTTTTTCGTAAAAAAAGATTTCGCTTATGGTATTAAAAAACTCTTGATCGAAGTTTCCGTTCTTATCTGTGGCAAAAATGGACACTATAGCACTGTTAACTGAGGGAATAGAAACGATGCTTACTCCAATTACCGCAATAGCTAAATTTATAATTAAGCCGCAATAAAAGCATTTTAGTGCTCGAGAAGTGTTTCCTGCCCCGATATTTTGGGAAATGATTGAAGACTCAGAATCTTCCATGGAAGAAAGCCCGTTAGTAACCATTCCACCCATATTATTAGAAACTCCTAAGGAACCGACAACGACTTGTCCGTACTGCCCGGCCATACCATTAATCACCACCTTACCCAAAGAGAAAATTGCTTTTCCTAAAAATATCGGGAAAGAAATAAAGGCGATTTTCTTATTGCTTTTTTTCGATAGGTCAACCATTTTCAACACGTAGTGAAAGATGTATGACTTGGATAGCATCCTGACAATAACAAAAATAGTTAAGCAAGCGTTAGCGCACAGCGTGGCCAAAGCTACATAGGTCATATCGTCAACTTTAACAACGTAAACGAATATCGATGTTAAAGTTATCTTAATAGCGATAACTCCGACGTTTAACAAAGAAATCATCAAAGTTGAGCCACGGGCTTTTTGAATACCGAGATAAACGGTATTGATCATGGTTAAACAAGAGGAAATAAGCAGAACTATAAAATAATTTGCTCCAATATCAATCAGCTCTTGTAAGACTCCCATCATCCTTAAAAGAGGGCGCGCAAGAG
>JADING010000119.1 GCA_017694135.1 Candidatus Scatoplasma merdavium | reverse complement strand
CAGCATCTTTTAATTGTTTTAAATTCTTTTTTACTCCTGGTTCAGACAAACCAGTAATTACCATTAATTGATTTATAGTAACATTTGGATTATTTCTAATTGCAGAAATTATTTTTTCTTTAGTGCCATTTACTTTATTGGATACTTTATTGGATACTTTATTGGATACTATAAACTTATTTACTTCAATCTTTTCAAAAGGAATTGTAACTATTATTCTATTTTTTTCAATTTTAATTGATTTTTTTCCGTATCTACCAACAATTTTTGGAACTCCTCTGCCTGAACGTTCACTGATTCTTAGCTGAAGAAAAATAGAAGCAAGAACATCATTAACAGGTAAACTAGCACCACTATAAAAACCATTCTCATCCTGATCTATAGCTAAACCACCATGTGATAATATTTCTATTCTATCAGTAAAAATAGAAATTTGAGGTGCATTTAATGTCAACCATTTATTATGAATAAATGCATTTAATATTGCTTCATGAAAAGCTTCATAATCAAATAGCGGTACATCTCTTCGCTCAGAAATCCTATTTCTTTCATCTGCTTGAATTATATTAATAGCATCACCATATTCAAGTATTTTGTCCATAGAGTACATAATGCATGTATTTCCAAACTCTTTGACAGAATACAGTGGAGCTGTCTTATCTCTTCCACTAAAAATAGATACTCTAACAGGAATTGAGTTTTGATCAGATAAAATATAAGCCATAACGTTATATAAGCCATTCTTGTTTATTAATTTTAGGCTCCTCTCAAAACTATCTAGTTTTAGTGAAATACCTTTAGCAGCATAATACATAAACAATTTTTCGAATGTTAAATCTTGGGCATAATCTGGAGCTGCAACATTTACTATTGTTGGGAATCCTTCTTGAAGAGTTGTATTTAACTTAAGCTCCCATTCTGGAAATTTATTGATTTTTTCCTTACTAGATCCAATTCTAAAATAAGAAACGTCTTTGTATTTGGTTTGAACTGATTTTGATGACGGAATTTGAAGAATAACGATACGCTTACCTTGATATTCTTTTTCAATAACCTCAAAAGCTATACTAGGTTTTAAATTTCTTGCTAAATAATGCTTATATGGTTCATGATTAATATCTTTATCAAAATTAATTGATGTTCCAACTATATCTCTAGAATTATCTTTTACTCCCCATATAATATAACCATATTCCTTACCACATAAACATGCACCATTTGCAATAGCCGAAATGTATTCACCAATTTCATCTTTATTAAACCAATTTTCTTTAAAATCCAACCACTCATATTCATCTTCTAAGCGCAATAAGTTTTCAAGAATATCCAAGTATTTATCCATAATAGCACCCCTTTTTTATTGATTGTATACCATATTTCTTAAAAAGTATACAATAAAGTATACAATAATTTCCGCCCACAAATCGAAATCAATGTTTATCGTTTATATTAAAAATCGCATGTATTTTTTGTACTTTCCATCAGGAATTTAAAAATAGTCTAAGTCTATATCGTGTAAATCACATAATTTTTAGTACTATTAAGCCAAATCGCGTAAGAGATAGAATTTTAATATGTAATGATAATCGTCAAAGCCGAACGGTTCGAGACTTTTGATAAAAAAAGCAATATTATAGTGAAAACCGATAGTTTTCTATAAAAAAGTCCGATATTATTGTGTCATAGAACAATTCACATCAAATGCGATTCAAACATTAAAAAAATATCAAATCTCAAAGACAACAATGAGAAAAAAAGATAGAATTGAATAGTATGAAAAAACTAGATTTAAAACATTACATCAAACGCAACCAATATAATTACTTCAAAACTTATCTAAACCCCACTTACGGTTTCAATGTAGATATTGATGTAACTAAACTCATAGAATTGAACAAAGAAAAGAATGTTTCTTTCTTCATCGTTTTTATGTATTATCTGATGCTCGGTCTTAATAGCGTCTATGAACTTCGCCTTAGAGAGATTAAAAACGAAGTATATGAATGCGAAACGGTCAATCCGACTTTCACAGTTTTAAACAACAGCGGAGTCTATCTTAACAGCGGCTTTGAAATGGATTTTGACTTTGATGCTTTTACGAAAAAATGCCGGGAAATAATCGAAATAACCAAAACTCTCGACATCGATGACAACTTAGACCGCTTCCCTATATGCAACGATCCTTCCGCTGTGTATGCCACGACTATACCAACATTGAATTACACTTCAATGTCTCATCCGATTCCTTTAGGTAATTACGATTCAATGTCAGTTACCCGAGCTTGTTTTGGTAAATACTTCTTTAAAGAAAACAAATGTTACGTGAACTTAAACTTAACTGTATCTCACACCTTAGTGGATGGACTCCCCCTCGCTCAAGCTTTCAATAACATTCAAACCTTGGTCCTTCTTCCTCCTAAAGAAGCATATGAAAAATACTTAGAGCTCAGAAAAAAATATCAAAAATAGCCTCAAAACTCCGTTAATTTAATTTTGCTTTCAAAGAAAAATCCCGAAGTGAATTTGTTTCGCTTCGGGATATTTTATTTACTTAGTCTTTCCATCGATAAGCTCAGTTAAAAAGGCTTGCTCATCGTTAACATTTAAACGAGGGAAGAGGGTGTGAGTCTCACCGATTTCAATATTAGAAAGTCCAAAATGAGATTTGATAGATGAATACTCTGTTAATTCACCTTTGACATTTAACTGACTTAAAGCGTCATCTGCTTTAGTAACTAAGAAGGGTTTTAAAGCGATAGATGCCACGCGAATCGCCTCGCATAAAGCGTACATCGTTTCTTTTAAAGCTTCTAATTTACTCGGATCTTTAGAAAGAGCCCACGGAGCCATGGTATCGACGTATTTATTTGCTAAATTAGCGATAGAAATAGCGTGATATGCACCTTCAGTCACATTGTATTTATCCATAGACAACTGGTAGTTTTCTATAGCTAAATCGATATCTTCAAACAGTTTGATAGTGTTAGGATCTTTAAATTCTTTAATTTCCGGAACAATGCCATTGAAGTACTTTTTAACCATAGCTAAAGAGCGGTTAAGTAAGTTTCCATAAGAATTGACCAAATCAGAATTAATACGGTTAATAAACTGCGTTGGAGTAAAGGTTCCATCTTCTCCGACTTTAACTTCTGAAACCATGTAATAACGCAAAGCATCGACAGAGTAACGTTCAATTAAAGGAAGAGGAGAAGGGGCGTTACCTAAAGACTTGGAAAGTTTAACACCAGATCTAGTCAAAAGCATGCCGTGAACATAGATGGTATCAGGTAATCTAAGGCCTAAAGCTAACAAAAGAATCGGCCAGTAAATAGTGTGAAAACGGTTGATTTCTCTACCGGCAAACTGAACGATAACACTCTCATCAGACCAGAACTTTTTAAATAGAGAATCATCGTCAGAAAGGTAGCCTAAAGCGGAAATGTAATTTAATAAAGCGTCAATCCAAACGTAAACAACCTGCTTAGGATCTTCTTTAATAGGTACACCCCAACTTAGCTCGCTTCTAGTAATGCACAAATCCTCTAACCCCGGCTTAATGAAAGTGTTGATCATTTCATTGAGCTTTCCATTCGGAACAAAATCCGGGTGAGATTTATAAAAATCTAATAAAGCCGGAACATATTTCTTACAATTTAAGAAATATGCCTTCTGTTTTTCTTTGTGAACTTCTCTACCACAATCAGGGCAAATGTGATTCTCTCCGACTTGAGTTGAAGTCCAGAAGGCTTCACAAGGGGTGCAATACCACCCTTCGTATTCTCCTAAATAGATATCTCCCTGTTCTAAAAGCTTAGTGAAAACCTTTTGAACAACTTCCATGTGTTTAGGTGAGGTCGTACGAATAAACCCGTTGTAAGTTATTCCCATCGCAGACCAAACACGTTTAAAGTTCTCTGCTATCTCATCGACAAAACTCTGAGGATCAGTGTTAGCCTTCGCTGCGTTTTTAGCAATCTTTTCTCCGTGTTCATCCGCACCAGTCAAAAAGAAAACTTCGTAGCCGCGCAAGCGTTTGTAGCGAGCGATAGTATCAGTAATAGTTTCACAATAAGCGTGACCTATGTGCAAATTAGCCGAAGCGTAATAAATAGGGGTAGTGATATAAAAATACTTTTTATCTGACATATTAAACTCCTTGATGCCGCCTTAATTATACTTAGAAACAAGCGTAACTTTAAAGAAAAAAGAGGGTTTCCCCTCTTAATAAATCGAACAAATAAAACTTAGTTTTCCTTTTTGGCGTACTTCTTGTTGAAACGATCGATACGACCATCAGAAACGATAGCACCAGCTTTACCAGTGAAATAAGAGTGGCACTTAGCGCAAGTATCGACTCTGATTTCCTTTAAAACCGAACCGGTTTCGAAGGTTTCTCCGCAGTTGACGCAAGTGACCTTGCAGCGGTGATATTCCGGGTGAATTCCTTTTTTCATACGACATCTCCTTTCAGCTTAGATTTTGCTAAGCGCAGATAGCTAACAAAGTATATACTATTTTTATCAACCTAACAAGGGCTATTTTTATCAAACGAGTTCTTCTCTATTGAGTCTAGTAAACGCCAACAGCTTCATTCTTTTGTACATTTTAATATTTCTAGCTAAATTAAAACTCATATAAAAGCCTACAAATACCATCCAATAGGCAATAGCGTAATTAGATAAGAACCCAAAGAACTTTTCATATGAACAAAGAGAAATGATCGCTACCGATGTAGAGCCAATGGCTGTAGACAAATTTATGCACTTAAGTCCCTGCAAAAGAAAATCTCTCTCTTTCCTTTCTCTATAAATGCCATATATCGCACTTATAGATTCGATTAAAGAAACAGAAACAAACCAAATGACCTGACTCAAAGGAAAAGAAAGCACGTTAGGATTCCCCATAGCATATCCCCAATAAGCAATGTAAGATGACGATGAAAGATACACGCAAAAATTCATTATTCCATAATATTTAAGCTTGTTTTTCTCAGAGACCTTCCCTCGTAACAAACTATCTAAATAGACGGCTTTGGCAAACAAAACAACCGCGGAAAATGAAGAAGAGGAAATAAAAATTATCGACTTATAATAAACCGATAAAAAGAACTTAGCAGCTAACCACAACAGAGAAAACAAACTAATAATAAAAGTGTTTATGTTGCTTTTTTGAACGTAACTTAGTGAACGATACTTAAATAAAATTTCTTTCGCATATTTCTTAATGGTTTCTATCATATTTATTCAATAATAAAAAATTGGCGCCTTTTAGTAAACAGATTAGAGCTTTTGAGTAATGTTGACTATATTTAATTTTTAAAAGTATAATATCCAAGATTGATAGGAGAAAAGCATGGATCAATTGGATCAAGAAAAAATAGATTGGCTACTTATTGTTGTTATTGTTTTCCTCGGATGGTTAGGCATTGATAAGTTCTACTTCGGGAAGAAAGATGGCTGGAAAACCTTCTTAGTTAAACTTCTCGCTACATGTGCCTTCGTCGGAGTAATTTGGAACATTGTCGATTTAGTTATGGCCCTGTTTAAAAAATATCGCCTTAATCCCCTTTATTACATTGACATGCTCGAAAAGAACAAGTAAGTCTTACCGCCTGTATATGATGGGTACCCCAAATCCTAGACATTAAATGTTTGTTAACTGGATTATATCATAAGACTAACATGGATGCTTCCCTAAATTTAGATGGAGGCATCCATTTTGTTTTGCTTTTAATCCTTTTGTTATTGTA
>JADING010000118.1 GCA_017694135.1 Candidatus Scatoplasma merdavium | reverse complement strand
ATATTGGCTTGCGGTACTTCTTTCTTTTTGATACCTTACAATATCGTTTCTGGCGGTGTTTCTGGTCTTGGTATTATTTTTCAACAGGCTTTTTCTTTAAATCCGGAAGGGACTAACACGGTTATTACTATTCTTCAGCTTTTCTTCTTTGTCTTGGGCTATTTTCTTTTAGGAGCCCCGTTTACTTTGAAGACTCTCGTTAGTTCTATTATGTATCCGGCCTTTTTGTTTTTGTGCAACTTCATTTTAGAAAACACCAACGGGTTTTTGTATTTAGGACCGGAAGAAGATATCGCTATTCAGGTGATTGCCGGTGTGGCTGGTGGAGCTTTAGTCGGCCTTGGTGTCGGCCTTACTTTTTGTGGTGGAGGTTCGACTGGAGGTGTAGATTGCCTAGGTATTTATCTAGCTAAAAAGCTCAAGGTCCGGACTGGTATTATGACTTTCACCGTTGATTTCCTCATTATTTTATCTGATCTTTTCGTTTCAGATGAGAAGATTCTTTCGATGTTAATTGGTGTTTTTGCCGCCGTTATTACTTCAGTGGTGTTAGATAGAACTTATATTTCTAACAGGTCTTATATGGCTCTTATCATTTCGACAAAATGGAGAGAATTAAACGAGAAAATCAATACTGATTTAGAACGTGGAACTACTTTGTTGAAAGGGTTAGGAGGATATACTTCTTCTGACAAGGTTGTTATCTTGGTGGCTTTTGAACAAGATGAGTACGACGAGTTGCAGAAGCAGGTTGTAAGAATTGATCCGCAAGCTTTTATGAGTATTGTTAACGCTTCGGAAATCAACGGTACTGGATTTAGGAAATTCCCAAAGAAAATAAAACAGGAACTGAAAGACGAAAAGAAACATCAAAAGGAGGATAAATGATGCAGTCTAATTTTGTTTTTACTTCCGATAGCAAGGTTAATAGCGCTGGAGCAGAAGGAATTTTAAGTGAGATAATTTCTCAAACTATCGTGAAAGCAGAACTTGTTTCGGATAGAAGTTTGTCGCTTTCTTATATGACGAAAAAGAAGTTTTTGATTATTAAACCTAAAGAAGTGAAGTTTGTTATTTCTAGCAAAGACTTACTTTCAAATATTTCTTTGAAGTTGCTAGTTGGTTCAACGCTAGAAAAGATCGATTACTGCAAGCCGTTTTTAACTTTGGTGTTTAAAAAAGATAATCTATCTTTTAAGATAGCTTTAAAAGCTGTCTCTATTGAAAGAAAGTAATATGCACGCGAGCAAAGAAGAGTTAGAACAAGCTTATCAGCAGGGGAAGAAAGACCAGAAAAAGTCTTTCCGCGTTATTTTTGCTATCTCTTCTGTTTTGCTTTTGTTAATAGGAGCTTTTGTTGGTTCCTTCGCTTATAACCAAGTTGAGAAGTCTAAAAGTAAACCTTCTGAATTGGTCAATGAAATATATCAGTATCTTTGCGATGAATGGCTTTATAAAGGAACGGTAGAAGATGTTGAACAATATTTGAATAACCTCATGATTGCCGGTCTGAATTCTAACGGAGATCCATATACTTTTTACACCCCTTCTTACGAAGGTCAGGGATTGATGACTTCTGGAGATTCTTCATACGGAGTTGAATATAATCTAACTAGCGTTAGCATCAACTCAAAAACGCATGCAGGAATAAAGATTGTCAATTTGAGCGAAGGCAATTTCAAGCGCGTCGGATTTAATATCGGGGATGTTATTATTGGCGTAAAAAAAGAAGGTGAGAATGAATTTGCTTATTTTGACAATGTTCTTCCTAGCGATATTTCTTCTTTTATTTCTGATAAAGAAGGAAAGAAAGTTGAGTTTTTGTTAGTAAGAGGATCAAACGTTATGACTCTTACTGCTCAAGAGGGGGAATACGCTGAAATACCTGTAGAAGTTTTATACGATGGCAGGACTAATTCAGGTCACTCTTTAGTTATAAAAGTTTCGACTTTCTTAGGTGATGAAACTTCTTCTTATCCGGCAAGCATGATGTATTATTCGGTTTCTAATTCTATTAAATCTAGAGGAAATATCGACAATTTGGTAATAGATTTGCGCGATAACGGAGGAGGATATACTTCTCAGGCTAGGGAGATGGCTTGTTTATTCTTAGAAAAAGGAAGCATCGTTTATCAAGAAGGGGATTTAAAAAACATAACCGAGACTTATTATCAGAAGGACGATCCTTCTTTTAACAAAGAGCAGGTGAAGAACATTAAGATTCTCGTTAATTCAGCTTCCGCTTCCGCAAGTGAGCTTTTTACATTGGCGTTAAAAGATAACGGTTTAGCGAAAGTATACGGTGAACAGACTTTTGGAAAGGGGATTGCTCAGAGCGTTATACCTCTTAGTAATGGAGGAGTCCTTCGCATTACGACTTCAAAGATATATTCCCCTGATGGTTATTCTATCGATGGTGTGGGAATTACCCCAGATGTTATGACAAACTATTATTCTTATTTAAGTGATCTTTTGGTTTCTCACCCGTATATTGAAGATGGTTACCGTTTGACTTACAACGAAGAAAAAGCC
>JADING010000117.1 GCA_017694135.1 Candidatus Scatoplasma merdavium | reverse complement strand
TTCAAGTTATCTCCTCGATAAATTTATTACTTATTTAAATAAATGCGGTGTTAATTCCTCGATTGTTTTTACTAAAATTGATATGCTTGATGACAATGAACTTAAAACTATTCAAGCTTACGCCAGCTATTATCAAAAAATAGGGTATAAAACTTATTTGACTTCAAGTTTAAATCCTGATTCTTACGCTCTGCTAAAAAAAGACATCGAGTTTAAAAAATGCGCGTTTTCTGGTCAAACCGGAGCGGGGAAATCAACATTAATCAATTCTTTAGATCCTTCTTTTAACCGGGATATCGGGGAATATTCCAAAGCTTTGGGAAGGGGCAAACACCAGACTAAAGAGGTTGTTTTGCTACCTTTTCAGGGTGGATACATCGGAGATACCCCTGGTTTCTCAAGTTTAGATTTGAATTTGATAGGATTAAAAAAGAGGGATGTTTACCAGTATTTTCCGGGTTTTGAAAGATATTTAGGAAAGTGCTTTTTTAACGATTGTACCCACATTAATGAAAGAGATTGCGAAGTGAAAAAAGCCGTTGATAATGGGGAAATCTCTTTGGAAGCTTATCAGAATTACTTGAAATTAGTTGATGAAGTAATCAGTTAGTTGTGGATGCTCAAGCGAATATTTTTTGGCGTATTCGCATTCTGGAATTATCTTTTTGTTTTCTTTTTTGGCGAAACTGACGAATTGTTCCATAAGCTTACTGGCTAGCCCTTGTCCGCGATAATCTTCGCATACATAGACTTTTTGAACAGTGAGACTTGAATCGCTTCTGGTGTATAAAACGTACCCTTTTTCTACGCTGTCTTCTATCAGTGTCATTTTTTCTTGTTTATTCATATTTTTAGCTTATCAAAAATTTCTTTACATAATAAGAATAATAAGGGAAATAATCTTGACATCGCCTTCTCTTTTTTGTATTTTTAAAAAGTATTTTTGGGAGGGTAAACTGGCTGGATTATCGTTTATCGTTTACTGGTTTACTCAGGGCTAAAAAACTCGCATTTTAGCTTGATACCTCTGTTAAAGCGAGAGAATAGGAGAAAACATATGAAAAAGAGTGCTATGCTTATCGCACTTGTCGGTTTTGTAAGTTTAACCGGTGCATTGGTTTCTTGCGAAACTGGTGACAGTTCGTCTTCGTCTTCTTCGATGAGTTCGAGTCAGACGACTACATCTAGCAGTTCATCAGAATCTTCAGTGTCATCTGATACTTCTAGCGTTAGTTCTTCAGAGTCTTCCTCTGAGTCATCATCGTCTTCTTCGCAGGATATGGTTTTAAAAACTTTGCAAGTTAGAGCACCTACCAAGACTTCTTATTACGTTGGTGAAAAACTAGATTTAACTGGTTTCCGCGTTACGGTTTCAACTTACAAAAACGGAAGCTTAGTTAGTCAAGAGATTGCTGAAGATTACACGCTATCTATCAATGGAAGCGAAATTGATCCTGCCACTTACGTTTTTGAAACAAGTGAAACTGTCAACGTTATTGTTTCTGTTGAAGGGGTAGAAAGAGGTTCTTCTTTCTCTGTCAATGTCCTTCCGCGTCCGTTAGATATCAGCTTGTATGATGCTATCAATGGCATTTTAGAAGCTGGTAATTACACCGCTACTACCACTGTTAATGGTGGAGAAGACAGCTTTACTCTCACTGGTTTAGTGAGCAGAGACTGGGTTTACTTCTCTTCTGATTACGTCTTAGATGACCTTTATTCATTCTCTTGCCTCGGCGGTCGTTGGTTAGGCTTTGCTGAGACTCAAAACGGAACCACTATTCAATACACCGTTTCAGGTGAGGGTGAGATTGAAAATGTCTCTCAGGTTGCTATCGATAACGGTTTGTTCTCGAAGCGTTCTACCTTGGGATATGAAACTGATAGAATTTACACCGTTTCTCTTTTCGGTGATGGAAATAAGACTTACAGCGGTGAGACTTATACCATTCAAAGCGAATACGGCATTTCCGATGAATGCTTAGCGGATTTAGAAGACTTGACTCCGGATTCTGGTACAGCTTCTACTTATACTTTCCATCAAGGAAGTGAACATCTTAATTGGGCTGTTCCTCTTTCTGGCGATATGACTGATTCTTATAATCCGGTCAATCACTTTGATGAAGATGTCTATGTCACTGTTAACTCCGATGGTGGTTTAACTATCACTACTACTGGTACTGGGTATAACTATTCGACGACCATTACTAAAATTGGTGAAACTACTTTCCCTGAAATGGATGCTTATTTAGAAGAGTTGGGCGATGGTGTTGTATCTGGAGATGAATCTTTGACAACTTGGTAAAGTGGCTTGGAAACTCTTTACGAAGAATTGATATCTGCGTTCTAATAATATTTGAAAGGAAAACTAAACATGAAATTTAAGAAATTTTCTTTGTTAGTGTTAGCGGGAGTCGCTTGTTTGACTTCTTGCAACGGAGATGAGACGGTCTCTTCTTCTTTGTCTTCTTCAAGCTCAACTAGCTCGATTAGCTCTAGCACTTCGACTGGAGCTCAAAGAACTTTAGAAGATGGACTTAACGCTCTCCAAAATGGTTTTAAGGCTGTTGGCACTTTGAAAAGCGTAACTAAGTATTACACCAATGCTGCGGCGGATATTCCGGCGGACATTGAAGATGCTAGCGAGACCTATTCTTACACTTTGACTTATCAAAACAGCGATGACTACGTCGGTGTTGATAGATGGTATTATATCGGAAGTGGTGAAGATGCTACATATTATCATTCAGAAAACGCTTATGAATATGAAGATGGTTCAATTGGTTACAACTATCTAGATTTCGATAACGTTGTTAAAAACGACGGAACTAACTACGATGATTTAGGTAACTTCACTCCTTATGGCGCTTCTGGTTACATCAATCCTTTCACTTTGATGCACTCTGAAGACTTCACTTTGAACGGAGATACTTATTCTTTATCTCACTTAGCTTCTTACCTTCTTTATTCGAATATGTTTTCTGCTTTAGAAGACATTTATTCCGATGTTGTGTTTAATTCTAGTGAGCTCAGTTTCGATGACAATTACAATTTGACCAATGTCAAACTCGTTTCAGATCCTTATTCTGGTGTCGATAGCATCAATTACACAAATTATTACACTAAAACTATTTATACTGTTGAATTTGCGGTTTCTGATATTGCTACTAGTGTCACTTCTAACCTCATTGTCGCTGAACCGGATAAACCTGAGAACGAAGCTTTAAAGACCGCTCTTTCTAACGCTGCTAACGCTCCTTCTTTGACTGTCAGAAGACATTTGGTCGCTTATTCTGGAGAAGATAAGGCTCAACAAGAAGAGTGCGTTGACCTTTATTACGATGGGACTAACATTTATAACCAAGTTTACGATTACGTTATGACACAAGGTCAGATTCCTAGTGAACCTTCTGCCAGCGATGTCGTTTTACTACCGTCCTCTTCTAACGATAACGCTCCGATGAGAGTCTATGTTTATTCTGATGGCAGCTGGGTACCTGATAACGGTAGCTACAATTCTATCAATATGAAGTTCTCTTATGATGCCTTCCTTCCTAACTTCTTTGTCCCGCAGTATGACGCTGAGGGTAATGTTGTTTCTCAGTCTGTTCTCAGCGAAGACATCTTTGAATTAGCTGAAGATGAAGAAGGGAAAGAGTGCTACGTTCCTATCGAAGAGAACGTCGCTTACTTAGGCGCTTCTTTCTTTGTTCCGTTTATGTCAGCTGAAGTTCACGTTGCTTCTAACGATGCTAACTCGGTAAGAATCTACCTCACTGATGATAAAAAGAATTTATCTAAGGTTGTTTTCACTTACGATTACAACGGAGAAAGAGGTACTGTTACTTACACTTACGAGAATGTCGGTTCGACTGTCATTCCAGAGAATTTATATTCTGGAAATTAATTAGGAGGGATGATTACTGTGAAAAACGTTCATAAATTTCTAATGCCTCTCGCTTTGGTTGCTTGTTTTGCTGCCGGAGGTAAATTAGCTGACTTTAATGTAGTTAGACAGGCTGATACTTCTACTAGTGCACCTGATCCTATTGAGACTTCTTTGGAAGCGATGAGAAAAGGCGTGCGCTTAAACGGTCACGTTTACTTAAAAGCTACTCCGTATTCTTCTAGTTCAACAGAGTCTCCTACTCTCATGGATTACGAAGTTGATTTAGCTTTAAAATCTGATGGTGATTACGCTTATTCTTCATATATTACCGCTACAATTAACGAAGATGAAGACAGCGCTTATACCTATGAAGACATCACTTATTTTGAAGATGAAGAAGGTTACACTTACATCGATGGATTAAGCTACAAAAACGAAATTGAAAGAGATTATCTTTCTTCTACTACCGGCGGCTTACGTCCGTTTGATGGAACTGGTTATTACAACGCTTTTAGAGTTATTCAAGAAGAAGATGTCACTTATGATGCAGAAAGTGAGCACTTCAATCTCGACACTAAGAAAGCCGCTTTGATTGCTAACACTTTGTTCTATCATTTAGACGCTTCGTTCTACGGTTTAGTTACTTCAGCTTATTTCACTGTTGGTGACAGCGGTATGTTTGATACTTTTAACATTTCTATGGCTGATCAAATTTACTACGATGCTAACGCTCAAGCAAACTACGTCATTTCTAACACTTCGTCATTTGAGCTTTCGGAATTAGGTGATGTTTCTATAAATCGCCTTGAGCCGGTCGCTAGCAAAGACAATCCTGATTTAGCTATGGCTCTTACTTCCTTTGGTGATAACTTTACCTTAGTTTTAGATGATGCCCAGAGCTCTTCTTCTTCACCTACTACTACTCACAGTTACACTAAGCTTTATTTCGATGGAACTAACAGACAAGTTTACATCCACGATTACACTGATGCGTCTGAAGAAAACACTTACGCTTCGACCGATTGCTGGTTGAAAGAAAACGAAGAGACCGGCATGCTTGAAATTTTCATTAGACCTAACGGAGAAGGCGATTGGACTCACATTACTGAGAGTGGAATTGGTTCAACTATTGTCAGTATGCTTCCTCTTTACGATGGAGAATACGAATACGAAGATCTCTTACCTATCGTTTCAGAAGTTAGCAAAGATCTCTTTACTTGGGACAATACCACTATGACTTACAAGGCTGATTCGATTGCTTTAGATTCTTTGTTGACCTGTTTCTATCCTAACTCTATCCCGTCTTTGAGAAACACTAACATCAATAGCGCTTACGATCTCGCCATTGCTCTTTCTGGTACTAGCTTACAAAAAGCCACTTTCACTTATTCTGAGTATAACTCTGGCGTAGCTAACTACGGAACTGTTACGGTTTCTTATTCGAATATCGGCTCGACCGTAATTCCTACTTTTGGAGAATAGTAAGACATGAAAAAGAGAAACTTATTCGCTTTGCTCGTGGCCTTTTCTGCCACGTTAGTTTCTTGCGAAACAACCAATCAGGTTTCTAGTTCTTCTTCGTCATCTAACAGCTCTTTAGTTAGCGATTCATCTTCGTCTTCGAGCTCGGAAACTTCTTCGAGCTCCTCTTCAAGCGAAGATAGTGATACTGTCGATATCAATATTGTTGTTAGCGGAAGTGGAGAGGGAAGTGTAACTACCGTTAATGAAACTTATCACGCGGGTGACACGGTTGTTTTAATTATTCAAGCAAAACGCGGCTCACGCTTAGGTTCAGTTAGATTTAACGATGAACTCATTCGAGAAGAAGGCGGTTCTTATAAGTTTGTTGCTCAAGAAGATGAGAACAACGTTGAAGTTGTCTTTGTTAAAAATGCCACTTCGCTTTCGTCTTTCACCTTTGAAGTCAACGAAAGAGGTGGGGCTACTCTAGTTACTTATTCTCAAGAAGACCGCACTGATTACATTCCTGTTCCCGTTGTTATTCCTGACACTGTAGAAATCGAAGGTGAAACTTACAACGTTAACAGCATTGCTGAAGGAGCTTTTGCCACTGCTACTGAATTAGTTTCTGTTCGTTTGAACAAATACATTGATCAAGAAGGCTTGCCTTCTGGTTGCTTTAGCAACTGCGTCTCTTTAGAAGACTTTGAGGTTGATCCTGAAAACAGCAATTTCAGCGTTGAAGATGGGGTGTTATACTCTCCTGATCAAAAGACTCTCATAGCCTTCCCGAGCGCTCACGCTAGAGGTGAATATACTATTAAAGATGGCGTTGAAGTTATCGGCCATTCCGCTTTTAAAAACAACAGTGGTATCACCGATATTAAGTTCCCGGCCTCAGTAACCACCATTTCTGATTACGCCTTCTCTTACGCTCGCAGAATTAAAGAGTTAGTCTTACCGGAAAACTTAGTTAATTTAGGTACTCGCGCTTTCGAATACTGTTCGTTTACCTCTATTACTTTCAATTCGAAGTTAGAGAAAATCGGCGATTATTCTTTCGCTTATTGCACTCAGTTCATGAGCTTGAATTTACCTGCTAACATTAAAGAAATCGGTACAGGAAGCTTTATGCGTTGCAGTTCTTTACGTTGGGTTGAAGCTCCTGGTGTTGAAACCATCGGTACTCTCGGCTTCTCTGAATGTATGTATCTTTATGAGATAAACATTCCTGCTAACGTGAAGACTATCGGCCGTTCTGCTTTTGAAATGTGCACTAATTTGCAGCATATTACTCTTAACGAAGGTCTAGAAACTATCGGTGACTACGCCTTTGCTTTCTGCACATACCTTGAAAACTTTAAGATTCCTGCTTCTGTCACTTCGATTGGTCGTGGATTTATCGCAGCTTGCGGTGAAATATCTAAAATTGAAATTGGAGAAGGTAATACCAAATACGTAACCGATAGCGATGGCTGCTTAGTTGAACTTAGTGGTGAGACTAAAATTCTCCATTCTGTTCCGTATAATTTCTACGGAAACCAAGAAGAGAATTTCAGCTATAGAGTTCACGATGACATAACTGAAATCGCGGAAAACTCTTTCGCTTACGATGCGCATCTCCAGACAATTACTATTCCTGCAACTGTCACTTCCATTAAGTCTCCTTTCTACAATTTGACTACTAATGGTATTCACGGAGTTTTAACTAGTATCGTTTATGAAGGGAGCGTCGAACAGTGGAACGAGATCGATTTCCACGATATGCCTCTAGCTCCTAACACTGTCATTAAAGATAACGCTGTTACTTGTCTTGCTTTAGATGGTGGGACTTCCGGTAGCGTTACTATTCAAACTGACATTGAATAACTTAACTAAGGGCTACGGTTGTAGCCCTTTTTACTTGGAAAAACCTTTCTTTATGTGCGATGAACAATCTATCTGCACTTAGTCTTTAGCTATATGTAAATGCAGTATGTTAAACTATTTATAGATGAAAGGAAGAAAAATATGCGTCAAATTATTGTTGCTCCATCGATCTTAGCCGCTGATTTAACTCGCATGGGTGAAGAGGTTATCAATGTAAGAAACAACGGGGCTAAATGGTTGCATTACGATATTATGGATGCGCATTTTGTTCCTAATCTTTCCTTTGGTCCTAACATTGTTAAATCGCTTTCTAGTTACAACCTGTTTAACGATGTTCACCTTATGATTGAAGAACCAATTAAATACGCGAAAAAGTTCGCTGAAGCTGGGGCGGATTTAATTACTTTTCATTATGAAGCCGTTGAAGATCCTATTGAAGCAGCTTCCGAAATCCGCAGTATGAAGCGCAACATAAAAGTAGGTCTCTCTATCAAACCACGCACTCCGATAAAAGATATTCTTCCAATGCTGAATTTCTTTGATTTAGTTTTAGTTATGTCTGTTGAACCTGGTTTTGGCGGGCAGAAGTACATTCCTTTTTCCGATCAGAAGATTCGTGGATTAAGAGAATATATCGATGTTCACAAGCTCGATACTTTAATTGAAGTGGATGGGGGAATAAACCAAGAAACGGGTAAACGCGCCAGGTTAGAAGGAGCAGATGTCTTGGTAGCAGGGACTTATGTTTTTTCTTCTGATGACAGATATAAAGTTATTCACGATTTATTAGGAGAAGATAAATGAAAAAGACGATAATCGTTACTCCTAACGCCAATATCGGTTTGATTTCTCATTATCCGGATACGGAAATAGTGGCTTTAGATGAAGGAATCGAAGTTTGCAAAGAGGCTAATATTAGAATGTCGCTAGCTATTTCTTCTTTTGAAACGGTCTCTTTAGACGATCTTTTAAGCTACTTTCCTAAGGAAAAAATAATGAAATACGAGCATTCTCAAGATGAAGAATTTCCGCTTTCAAGAGTGTGCAACTACTTGTTTTCTCACGGTGTTGAAGACATATTAGTCCTCGACTCTTTTTCTGATTTACTTCACGCTCACGAACTGTCTGTTTTATTGAAAAACGCCAAAGGGCACCTTTCTATTCAAGACAGCTCGTCTCTAGTTAATTTTTACGGAGAAGGGAGTCACGTTATTTCAAAACTTAATTATTCTGCTTTTACTATCATTGGCTTTCCATACGCTAATGTATCGATGGAACATGTTTCTCGCAACATTAAAGATCAAGAATTGCACGTCGATAAAACTCACAATATAACGAATGCAATATTTGAAAGAGTTGCGGTTTTAAAAGTGAATAAAGGAGGAGTACTTTTTGTACTGCACGATTGATGGTTAGCTTTATAATGCCTCTAATCAGCGTATTTTTAATCGTTTTGGTTAGTTTGTTCCCTCTTTTTACGACATTTAAAAAAGAGAAGAATGACAAATACACTTATTTGAATACTTTTGTGTGTGAAAGCGGAACTAATTACGTAGAAAGACTGATTTTTTTCATTCTTTCTGTCTGTATGGTTTCTTTGACTTTGATTTCTTACGTTTCTAATTTAGCATCTGTCCAATCTAGCTCACCCCTTTTGATTTCTTCTTTGATTTTTGAAGCTGTTTCCATGGTTGGTTTCTTAGGTTTGACTGTAGCTGCTATGGAGAATTATAAGCTGCATCTAATTAGCGCTATGTTGTTTTTTGTCGGACAGATTGGCGCGAACCTCATTC
>JADING010000116.1 GCA_017694135.1 Candidatus Scatoplasma merdavium | reverse complement strand
TTTTTAGATTGTTCGGCTCTATTTACATCGATTTCTTCTTTTGCTTCAAAGGCATCAGCAAGAATAGAAACCTTCTTTTTGGTAACGTTTAATATTCCACCAGAAATAGCGAATATCTTCTGCTCCTTGTTTTTAATACAAGTCAAATGCGAAATAGCAATAATTCCTACTAAAGGAAGATGGTCTTTCATAATACCTATTTCCCCATCCGAAAGTTTAAGGTTTATCAAGCTAGCTTCACCTTCGTAACGCTGACCTTCAATTGAAACGATTTCGTAAGGGAAAAGATTGGTATCCATCATTTGACCTCTTTAGCTTTCTTTTCAACGTCTTCAATAGATCCGCAATATAAGAAACAAGATTCAGGGTAAGAATCATACTTACCAGAAAGAATTTCTTTAAATGAACGGATGGTATCTGAAAGCTTAACATAGATACCCGGAATTCCGTTAAAGGCTGAAGCGACATTTAAAGGTTGAGACAAGAAGTTGCGGATTCTTCTAGCTCTATTAACAATGAGCTTATCTTCATCAGAAAGTTCATCCATACCTAAAATAGCAATGATATCTTGTAATTCTTTATATCTTTGCAAAACTTCTTGAACTCCTCGAGCCACTTCGTAATGCTCTTTACCGATAACCAAAGGATCCAAGATGTTTGAGGCCGATTCAAGCGGATCAACAGCAGGATAAATACCTAAAGAAGCGAGACCACGATCCAAGACCGTCTTAGCATCTAAGTGCGAGAAAGTCGTAGCAGGAGCGGGATCTGTCATATCATCAGCCGGAACATAAACGGCTTGAATTGAAGTGATTGATCCGTTTTTAGTCGAAGTGATTCTCTCTTGTAACTGCCCCATCTCAGTGGCGAGAGTAGGTTGATAACCGACCGCAGAAGGCATTCTTCCAAGCAAGGCTGAGACTTCGCTACCAGCTTGAACAAATCTAAAGATATTATCGATAAACAACAAGACGTCTTGATGCTCAGAATCGCGGAAGTATTCGGCCATAGTTAAAGCGGTCAATCCCACTCTCATTCTCGCCCCCGGCGGTTCGTTCATTTGACCAAAGACTAAGGCGGTCTTTGCTAAAACACCGCTCTCTTTCATTTCGTAGTACAAATCGTTACCCTCGCGGCTTCTTTCTCCAACGCCACCAAAAACTGAAATACCGTTGTGCTCGGTCGCAACGTTATGAATAAGCTCTTGAATCAAAACAGTCTTACCGACACCAGCACCACCGAACAAACCAATCTTTCCACCTTTGACATAAGGGCAAAGCAAGTCGATAACTTTAATACCGGTCTCTAATATTTCTTGCGATGTTGCCTGCTCTTCAAAAGAAGGCGGATCACGGTGAATAGGTAGATGTTTACAAGAAGCAAAGTCATCATCTTTTTCATCGATAGGTTGACCTAAGACATTAAACATTCTTCCTAAAGTCTTATCACCAACTGGAACGGAGATAGGTCCACAAGTATCTTTAACTTCCATTCCACGAACTAATCCGTCAGTCGAACCCATAGCAACGCATCTTACCGTATCATCTCCGATGTGCTGCATAACTTCTAAAACGAGTTTTTTATCATCGGGTAGTGCGATCTCTAAAGCGTTTAAAATGTGGGGTAAGTAATTAGCGTCAAACCTGACGTCAACGACAGGTCCGACCGCTTGCACGATGTGTCCAATATTGTTGTTTTTCATACTTTTCTTCCTTTCTAATCTTCTTCTAAACGCCCAGAGACTATCTCGGTAATTTGCGAAGTGATTGAAGCCTGACGAGCTTTGTTATAAGTAATCTGAAGTTCATCAATGAGCTCATCGGCGTTATCTGTCGCGTTCTCCATAGCGTTCCGACGACTGGCTTCTTCACTCACTAGAGCTTCTGCAATTTTTTCATAAAGAACTGAATCGAGGTATTTAGGTATCAGCAAAGAAAACACCTCGTTGGAATTTGGACAAAAAATAGGTGGGTAATCTATTTGATAATTTTCATCTTTTTGAGGGATAAAAGGCAAAAGCGAAAAGCTTGTGGGAATAAAAGTTAAAGCGTTTTTATAGGCTGTATATACCAAAGTGACTTTGTTATATTCGCCGTTTGTATATACTTCCGAGAGCTTCTGCTCGAGTTTTTGAACTTTGTTAAAAGTGAACTTATCAGAAATATCTAAGAAGCTTTTATCGATGCCGACATTATCAACTTCGATTTTTTTCAAACCCTTAGTCCCAATCATAACAACCTCATCTCCCTCTTTTAAAATGCTGTTTAAATACTTGATGAGATTGAAATTGTAACCTCCGCATAAACCTAAAGACGATGTGATAACTACGTAAAGAGTCTTGCTCGAATTCGGATGAGTCAAAAGCAAAGGAAAGTTTTCTTCCTCTTCTTCCGAAACGCTTTTGAGGCACTCTAAACAGATGGCTTCAACCATTTTGGCGTAGTCAACAACGTTTTCTAGCATCCTTCTTTTTTTAGTTAGTTTGCTAGAAGAAACAAGCTCCATCGCGTTAGTAATCTTTCGTGTCGCCGTGACGGATGATAAACGGCGGCGGATTTTTAGAAGGTTATCAGACATTGTAAGCTTTCTTAAATTCTTCTACAGCTTGTTTGAGTTCTTCTTCTGTTTGACTGTCTAAGTCTCTAGTCTTTCTCAAAGCAGAAACAATGCTAGGATGCAGTTTTGAAATAGAAAGATAAAGGCTATCTAAGAACGGGTGAACTTTTTCTAAAGGTAAATCATCTAAATAGCCGTGCTGACTTGCGTAAAGTTCAATAACCATAACCGTGAAATCTTTAGGAACATATTGTCCTTGCTTCAAGACTTCCATGAGAACCTTACCGTGATTGATAGTCTTCTGCGTCGAAGCATCAAGTTCAGAACCAAACTGAGAGAAAGACTGAAGTTCATGGTAGTTAGCGAGCTCGATTTTTAACGAGCGCGAAACTTTCTTCATGCACTTAAACTGAGCGGAAGACCCGACACGGGAGACTGAAAGACCTGAATCAATAGCGGGTCTTTGACCAGCGTTAAACAAGTCGTTCACTAAGAAAATCTGACCATCGGTAATAGAAATTACGTTGGTAGGAATATAAGCGGATATGTCACCGGCTTGAGTTTCAATGATAGGTAAAGCAGTAATTGAACCACCGCCGTGTTCCTTATCTAAACGGCAAGCGCGTTCAAGCAAACGGGAGTGAAGGTAGAAAACATCACCAGGATAGGCTTCTCTTCCCGGAGCTCTTTTTAATAGCAAAGACAAAGTGCGGTAACTTACCGCGTGCTTAGATAAATCATCGTAAATGATTAAAACGTCCTTGCCTTGTTCCATCCACTCTTCAGCCATAGCGCATCCTGAATAAGGAGCGATGTATTTTAAAGGATCTAACTCAGAAGCGTTAGCGGCAACTATTAAGGAATAATCCATGGCACCGTACTGTTTGAGTTTCTGATAAACACGGACAACAGTCGATGTCTTCTGCCCGATAGCGACATAAACACACAGGCAGTTTTTCCCTTTTTGATTGATGATGGTGTCGATAGCAATAGCGGTTTTACCGGTCTGACGATCACCGATAATCAACTCTCTTTGCCCTCTGCCAATAGGAATCATCGCATCAATGGCGGTAATGCCGGTTTCTAAAGGAGTATCAACTGATTTACGGGTCATAACACCCGGAGCAATTCTTTCGATAGGACGATATTTTTTTGCTTTTATTTCGCCTAATCCATCTACCGGTTGACCAAGAGAATTAACTACGCGACCTAAAAGTTCATCTCCGACAGGCACTTCGATAACTTTACCTGTTCTTTTTACAATATCTCCTTCTTCAATGAGCTTGTCTCCGCCGAAAAGAACTGAACCTATCGAATCTTCGTTTAAGTTCATAACCATTCCGTAAATATCGTGCGGAAATTCTAATAACTCACCGAGCATCGCATTATCGAGTCCATAGATATTAGCAATTCCGTCTCCGACAGAAACGACTTTACCGATATCTTTGGCTTGAGATTTACTGGAGTAATGCTCAATTTGCTGCTTAATAATAGCGCTTATTTCATTCGCTTTAATTGCCATCAGATTGCCCCTCCTTTTTTCAGAGTTGTTCTAAGTCCATCTAATTGAGACAAAATTGACTTATCGTATACTTTGTTATCAATGATGATCTTAATTCCACCGATTAAACTAGGATCGAGATAATTAACTAACTCGACTTTTCTATTCAGTTTCTTTGAAAAGGCTTCTTTGAGTCTTCTCATCTCTTCGTCAGAAAGCTTTGAAACCGAATACACGACTCCGCTTGCGATGGACAAGTAAGAATTCGCTAAATTAATGTAGCGTTTCAATATCTTTAAAACGCTTATTGAGACGTTTTTGTCTACTAGAAGCTTGAGAAAGTTTAAAGATGAAGTAATAAACAAAGGTGAAAACACTTTGTCAACAACCGATATCTTTTCTTCCTTTTCTAAGAAAGCTGAAGAAATGAGAGTCACTAACTCGGGATTCTTATCAAATTCCTCATAAGCGAATTTCATGTCTTTTAAACTTCTTTCAACTTCCTTGTTTTCAATACATAAAGAAAGCAAAGCGTTTGCGTAAACAGTCTCAATCGTTTCCATTGTTATCTCCGCTTACATCTTCAATCATCTCTTCAACCAAGCGCTTGTTATCTTCCGAAGAGATATTTCTTCCAATTAAAGAAGAAGAGGCTTGTAAAGCGATATCGACAATCTCGTCCTTAGCGTCTTCCACCGCTTTTCTTTTCTCTTGCTCGATAACTTTTTCAGCTTCGATTCTCTTTTGCTGAAGCTCTTTTTGCAATTCAGCTTCAGCTTGAGACTTATCTTTTTCAGCCTGAAGTTTAGCTTGGTTGAGAATTTCAACCGCTTCTTTGTGAGACATACTTAAATTATCTTGAGCTTTTTTATTTGCCGCTTCAGCTTCCAAGCGGTCTTTTTTAATGTTTTCAAGGTTGGATTGAACGTATTCTTGGCGTTTAGCAATGAAGTTGTGCACCGGTTTATAAGCGAATTTAACAACGATAATCGCCATGATAACAAAGGCGATAAACTGCGCTAAAAAAGCCCATAAATTTGGAATGAGCTTATCGACAACGGGGATTGATAATCCCCCTGATTCATCTACTAGAATCACCAAATTCAAAAAATCCATACCTTTACTCCATTACATAACCAAGCACAAAATAGCGATAACCAAACCGTAAATACCGGTGGTTTCATCCAAAGCGCAACCGACAATCATACCAGTACGCAACTTCGAATACATCTGAGGGTTTCTAGCCATACCATCGATAGCGTGAGAGCAAATCATACCTTCACCGATACCGGAACCGAAACCGGTCATAACTGCGATAGCCGCCCCTATATACTTCAATCCGTCGTTCATAATTCCACCTCCTTTCTTTTTATGCAGGAATTAAACTAGATTGTTCTTCAACTTCTTCTTCCGGATCCTCTTGAGATACCCAAATCATAGTAAGAATGACAAAGACCATGGTCTGGATAGCGCCAGAAAACACGTCAAAATAGGCGTGTAAAGCCGGAGTGATAATCCACGAAACAAAGATTTGATTAACACCAGAATTAATAAATTGGAAAATTAAGGCTGATAGCTGTTCGGTGAAATAATAGACTATGCTCATCAAACAATAACCAGCCAAAGCGTTACCAAACAAACGCAAGGACAAAGAAAGTAGCGGTGCCCACATTGAAAGCAAGTTAATTGGTAAAAGCACGGGTATTGGTTCAATGTAACGTTTGAAATACCCTAACTTATTAGCTTTCGCCGCCGTAATATGAATCATCAAGAACGAAATTAAACCGATACTCAAAGGGAACGCCAAGCTAACCAATGGGTTAGGTAAACCTGATATACCGACAATGAAGCAAATGAAAATATAAGCTCCGACTGCCATGACATATCCTGTAAACGGGCGCCACTTTCTCCCCATGTTATCGATGACGAAACTTTCAAGTTTTTCAACCAGACAAGCCAAGACCAAAACAAAACCTTTCTCAGGTTTTTCAGGATCGGCGTGCTTAAACTTAAAATGAACAACTATAGCGAAAATGCTAATAGCTAACAAAATCAAAAGCGAGATGATAAGCTCACCTGAGATAATCGATTCATCGAACCTAAGTGCCTGAGACCAATCCATTAGTTACTCTTCTCCGTAATATCGTTATCTTTAACTAAGATAGTTACTAGCGCTATGGATAAAAACGGAACGCCCGCCGCAATAATGCTCAAATATTCGTATTTAGTTCCATCGGTCAAATAAATAACAAGAGCCGATAAACCAATAGAAGCCAACATAATTAAAGTTCTAATAGCGTTTCCGCCCAAAAAGAAAAACATCGAAGACTTCTTCTCCGCTTCCGGATTCAAAGCTTCGGTGGATTTTAACAATAAGAAAAGGTTAAAACCCGCTCCTACAGAGCCAATAGCAGTTGAAACCAAGATGTAATAATTAGACCAAATAAGTCCGATTGTTGAAAGCGCAATAACCACAAGGCAGCAAGCAACAAAAACCAGAAGCGTCTTTTTTAGATACGTCAATTTCACCTTTGATAGCCCTTTCATTGTTTCAATTATAACTTATAGATATCTTCAAGGTAAACAAGTTTATTTATATAAGTCACACTTATAACTTACATTATTCAGTTGACAATAATTCATCTACCTTTTTATCAAAATCTTAAGAAAGTACGCTTGTAATTATTTCTTTCTATTTGAAAAGCAATCTAACCGTTTAACGCTTCATCACCTCCAAAAAAGCAGACAACAAGGATGTTTGAATCGCCTTCGTAAGCTAAATAATAGAAACTATCACCATTGACATACGTGTTAAACATTCCTAATTCTCTATCGAAAATTAAAAATCTATCATAATCGCTAGTAACAGAAGAATAATAAACGGGTATCTCATCTTCAAAATAAAACACGTTCTCTTCAACAAACGGGAAAGAATTTACAATCCTTTCAATTTCTTCTCTGTCATCAAACTTAACCATAGCGAAATACTCGCAATCGGAACCGTCTGTAACATAAGAGATGTTCCCCGCCTCAGGAAAGCCTAAATTCAACTCTTCTTTTATTTGATTAAAGCGATCAAAATCATGACAAATATTATTGTTAGAAATTCCTAAAATTCCAAAGCAAAGATAAAAGAAAGAAATAAGCCCACCAGCAACGATGTTCTTTTTACACTTAATTCCCTTAATTAAACCGACAATACCTAAAACTAGACTCGGGACACTAAATATTAAAAATATTAAGAATATCCACATGTATTCTCCCAGGCTCAAAGGAAATTCAGGTATCGGAGAAGAAGTAGACGCTAAAAACAAAACGATAAAGGAGCAAAACAAAGCGATGATATTTGCAAAAAACAAGGCTTTTAACCAAACTGGTAAACTCCCCGCTTTGCCATCTAAATGCATAGATAAACCCAGCAAATTGCGCACGGAAACAGACATATCTTTCAAATCGGATTTAACGATACACAGCGCCTGCTTGTTTTTAAAAGAAACATAAATGTATTCGTTATCTTCATTAACTGAAGAAATCTCTGAAAACATGCAAGAGTAACTGTCTATGTCTTTGTCATTTAAAACCCGTTTAACAGACACGCGATCTAGGTATATTTCATACTCTGCCCTTATTTTTAATTTCCCGAAAGTTTTTGCTCTTTTAACAGCAACAATTACGTTCATAACAATTAACAGGACAAAGAAAACTAAAAATACCACTGGGACAAACACCAAAGTTTTAACCTTGTCTAAGTTAAAAAGAGAAATAAGAAGAGCTAAAAGAGAGATTAAAGCGAAAACACCGCATACGGTAAAAAGCTTTGCGAGAGAATTTAAAGCAATGCGCTTTAACAGCCGCTCATCTAACAAAGTGGATCCTTGAAATACAACGCGTTTTTCTTCATTAAGCTTTTCTTCCATAAATACACCACCAAAACGATATGTCAATTTAAAGTTTAAATAACAGGTAAAGTTAAATTAGTGGGTAAATCAAGCAAGCTAAAACTGAAAGTCAAATCGCATCCTGAATAAGTACCAGTCATATTCAAACTGTTAACAAAACCCGTGTTTGCCATTGATACATATCCGGAAAAACCTTCGATAGAAATCGAGGTATCGCTCATTAGGAAATCCGCTGTTTTATTAGCGTCAACACTGATATCCGCACTCCCTGAATAAGGCGAAGCAGAAGTGATAGTGACATTGGCACTATTGAAATCTAACGGTAAAACAAACTTCCCTATTTGGTTGGCTTCTTCTTTGACAGAATAAGTACTACCGCCAGTTAAAGTGTATGTAGCAGTGCTCGTTCTATAAACGGTATCAGTGCTCGTATAAGTAACAGTCTCGCCGTTTTCAAGACTTCCAATACGGGTTTTATAAACAGAAACATAAGTGATTCCGTCCTCTTCATCGTAATCGTAACGAGTCGAAGAAGTGTAGTAAGTGACGTTGTCTTTTCTCAATTGAATTTGAACAGAACCGGCGTAATAAGTGTGTTCTTGCTTAAGCAAACTTAAATAATCCGGGGTTTCTAAAGATGTGGAGGAAGATGAAGAACTAGAAGAAGATAACGATTCTTCTGAACTAGCGGAAGAAGTGTCTTCTTCACAAGCTACTAAACCACCTAATAACAACAAAGGTAACAATAACAGAGCTTTTTTCATATTGACCTCCTATTTGACAAACCCACCGAAGGCGTTTTCTAAATCTTCGATATCAGACGTAAACTGATTGTACATTTCTAAGAATCTATCGTACTTAGCTTTTGCGTCTTTTACCGCTTCTTTATCAGCTTCAGTTAAATAATTATAGACGTTGTTAGCTTTCATTAACGGATAGTAGTTGTTTTTCATATCTCCTGTTTCTGAAAGCATGTCCGTATATTTAGTGTAATCTGCGGCGCTAAATTTAATATCTTCTTGATTTCTAAGTTGAACTTTCGGCATGTTTCTCTCAGTGTCATAAGTCCAATTAGTAGAAATATCGAAGTCTTTAAAGCAGGTGTTAGATTCCCACCAACGCTGATCTCTGGTATCAAATCTCGATAAAGATTGCCCGTAAGAAATAGCAGCAGTTGTAGGAACGATACTATCGGATAAATCTGTGTAGTCTTCCGCGATATAATAAACGTTCTCTCCTCCGTAAGAAGAAGTGTTCGGATCGTGAGAGCCAATAAAGTCGTTGAAATAAGTGACTTGAGTAATCATATCGATGGTCAAATCCGAAACAATGTTATTGGCGATTAAAGAAGCTCCTTCTTTATTGTGGCCAGCCAAAGCTCCAACTTCCTTTTTCGCGTTGATAATATGGAGGAAAATTATTCCGTTATTTATCTCAGTTTTACCGCGGTTACGGCCAATTAAACCGATAGCGGCACCTTCAGTATCCACGCTTCCAGAAGCGTAAATGTTATCTAAATTCAAAGAGACATCGCGGTTAGATCCGCCGACACCACCAGTTAATAAACCGATATATTTAGGAC
>JADING010000115.1 GCA_017694135.1 Candidatus Scatoplasma merdavium | reverse complement strand
ATAGTTACGTCTTTGTAGTTTGTTCCGTTGACTTTTAAAAATCCACTGAAGAAAGCAATGTCTTCTCTGTATGATTTGCATGTTAAATCAGAGAAGTTTCTTTGCAGATGCAGATAGTTGATAAACAAATCGATTTCTTTAGTGTAGAGTTTAGGAGCGTCTTGTCTTTTATTCATAAAATTTCAACCATTCTGAGAGGCTTTCCATAGAATCATTATAAGCTTCTAAACGGTCTTTTTTATGAGGGTTTTGCAGAATTCCGTAACAGGCGTTCATTGGAGCGAAGTTTTTCTTGTTTGACATTACAAGGTAGTTAACTAAGCTTCCTAACATAGTGTTAATTGGAATCAGCTCTATTCTTTCACCTTTGAGGTATTTGTAAGCGTAATAGGCGGCTAACAGTCCGCTGGCAGCAGATTCAACATACCCTTCTACTCCAGAAAATTGACCGCCGATAAAGATGTTTGGATATTTCTTTAAGCTTAAGTCGCGGTTTAAAATTTCAGGGGCAAGAATATAAGAGTTGCGGTGCATTAATCCGAATCTGGCATATTTAGCATCTTTCATTCCACTTAACATACCAAAGACTCTTTTTTGTTCTTTGTAAGTCAAATTCGTTTGGAAACCAACTAATCCATAAAGGGTGTTAGCTACATCATCTTGGCGCAGTTGGACTACAGCGTAAGGATGGTGTTCTTCATCGTTCAATCCTTTCGGAGTAAGTGGACCAAAACGAAGGGAATCAATTCCGCGTGACGCTATCACTTCAATAGGCAAGCAGGATTCAAAGTGAGTTGAATCGTTATTGATGACTCTTTCAGCGCGGGCTAGTTCGCTAGAAAATCTCTCGTATTCTTCTTTATTAAGAGGAATGTTAAGATACTTTCCTTCGCCTTTGTCGTATCTGGATTTGAAATACATCTTTGAAGTATCGAGACTTGAAAGATAGACTAAGGGAGCTGCGGCGTCGTAAAAAGAGCAGGCGTCAGCTTGAGTTAGAGTTTTAAAACTTGATAAAAAGGTTTCGTCAGAAAGTGGACCAGTGCAGATAATTTGCGTTTCACTTGGATCGATTTTCTCTACTTTTTCTTCAACTATTTCAATATTAGGATGATTTCTTATTTTATTATCGATGTAAGAAGAAAAGATGTTTCTGTCAACAGCTAAATCGCTGCCAGAAGGAATCTTAGCAATTTTGCTCGCTTCGATAAAAAGAGAACCTATCTTTTCAATCTCGTCTTTTAAAAGTCCACAGGCGTTTTCCTTGGAAGTGGATTTTAAAGAATTAGAGCATACGAGCTCAGCGAAGTTTTGCGAATGAAAAGGCCCTTCTAAATGAGGCTTTTGATCGACTAGTGTAACTTTAACACCCTTGTTTGCTAAAAAGTAGGAGGCGCTAGTTCCTGCTAAACCAGCGCCAATAACTTTAATTTTCATCTTTTACTTTCTTTTTGCTGCGGGGTTTTAAAGGTTCTGTGTAATCGCACTTAGGATGATTAGAGCAGGCGTAGAACGGCCCAAACTTTGAACGTTTAATGACCAAGTGACCTTCGTGGCATTTCGGACAAGGCTGACCTTCTTTAGAATTTTCCACTACGGTCTTTTGCCCCTGGAGATTTTCGGTGTATTTGCATTTAGGGAAGTTTGAACATCCGATGAATTTTTCACCGCGTTTAGTAAAGCGGTAGACGAGTTTACTTCCGCATTCAGGACAAACGCGCCCTTCAACTTCTTCGACAACCTTAGGTTCGCGCTTTATGTATTTGCATTTAGGGTAGTTTTTACAGCCGATAAATTGGCCGTATCTAGATTTGCGGTATACCAAAGGAGCACCGCAAATAGGGCAGGTTTCGCCGGTTTCAACTTCGGGAACCTTTTCCATATTGGATTTGGCGTAATCGTATTCTTTTTTGAAGGTGGTATAAAAGTCTGAAAGAAGTTGGACTTTGCTGGCATCGCCTTCTTTGATTTTTTCTAAGTTATCTTCCATCTGCTTGGTATAGTTGTAATCCATTAAATCAGGGAAGAACTTTTCAAGTTCATTAACAACCAAAGTTCCTGATTCAGTCGGGGTTAATACGTGTTTGTCGGAAGTGACATATTCGCGATCTACTAAAGTTGAAATGGTAGAAGAGTAAGTAGAAGGACGGCCTATACCTTTTTCTTCCATGAGTTTAACAACTGTTCCATCGTTGTATTTAGAAGGTGGCTGGGTAGTTTTGCTTTCGATATTTAATTTCGCGAGTTTAACCTCTTCGCTTTTGCTGGCGGCTTCAACGATTTCTTGCGGTAATTCCTGGGCGGATTGCTTGGAAGGGAAGCCTAGTTCTTCATATATTACCGAGTAGCCTTTAAAAGATGTTTTGACTGCGTCAGTTTTAAAGATATAGTTGTTACCAAAAAAAGAAACGCTAGTGACATCGTCTTCTTTCGGCTTCATTAAAGAAGCTAAAGAACGGGCGTAAATTAGCCTGTATAAGTTGTACATATCAGCAGGTATTTCACCTTTGATAGAAGCGGGTGTGATATTTAAATCGATAGGGCGAATGGCTTCGTGAGCGTCTTGAACAAGCTCTGATTTACCTTTTTTA
This sequence comes from Candidatus Scatoplasma merdavium, assembly GCA_017694135.1. Taxonomy (GTDB): domain Bacteria; phylum Bacillota_I; class Bacilli_A; order RFN20; family CAG-288; genus Scatoplasma; species Scatoplasma merdavium. The sequence goes on along the minus strand of JADING010000115.1, from coordinate 1,920 downwards.
TTTGTTTCGCCTTTGTAGTATTCTGCTCCGAAGTGATTGACAATAAATTGAGATGCAACTTCCACAAAGTCAGGAGCAAGTCTTGTTGAATCGGTTCTAATATAGGTAATTAACGCTTTAAATTCTCCGCGAATTTCAACACCTTCAAAGAGCCTTTGAGCCAAAGAGGAAGTCTTTTTAACCCCGTAATTGAAACGGGTAAAAGCTTCTTGCTGCAAAGATGAGGTGGTGAAAGGCAATCGCGGCTGGTTGTAACGCTTAGTGTAAACTAACGGTTCAACCTTAAAGGTTTCGGGTAATTCTTTTTTAATTTTTTCTAGTTTTTCTTCAGAATCAATGGAGTAAGGCTTAAAGGTTTCGCCGTTGTATGAATAAAGGTTGGCTTTGAGTTTTGATTCGCCAAATTCAGCGTCGATATCGTAGTAATTTTTGGAAATGAAAGCATCGATTTCTTTCTGGTGTTCAACGATCATCTTTAAAGTTACAGATTGAACGCGGCCGGCTGAATCCGCTTTGATTTTTGAACGTGTTAAGCTTGATAAATCAAAGCCGATAATACGATCTAAAATTCGGCGTGTTTCTTGAGAAGCAACCAGGTCCATATTTATGTGATTAGGATGTTCCATAGCTTGTAAGACCGCTTTTTTAGTGATGGCGTTAAAAGTAAGACGTTTGACTGTCTTAACATCGAGACCTAATACAATTGCTAAGTGCCAAGCGATAGCTTCTCCTTCGCGATCAGGGTCAGTTGCGAGATATACTTCTTCAGCTTTAGCAACTTCTTTTTTGAGCTTAGAGATTGTTTCTTCTTTGTTTGATAATACGACGTAGTTTGGCTTAAAGCCGTTTTCAATATCAACACCAAAGCCTTTGTGGCCTGAAGTAGCTAGATCTCTAACGTGGCCGACTGAGGCCATAACTTTGTAGTCGCTGCCTAAAAACTGCGATATGGTTTTTGTTTTATTCGGAGATTCAACAATTACGAGTTTCACTTTTTTCCTCCTGGATTCTGTGTCTTTTCGATTATGTTTAAATTGTCAAGCTTTGTCAAGAAAAAAAGCGTGTTACTAAGCTCTTTCAGATGGTTAATATAGATAATATTATCTATATTATATAAATTGATTTTTTTAATCCTTATCAAAGAGCATTTTTAAATCATCTGCGCAAGTAATTACATTTGCTCCTTGAGCTAAGAGATTGTTATTTAGCTTGTAACTATTGAATATTGAAGCTGGAATAGTGCAGATGGTTTTACCGAAATTGAGTCCGTAAGTCAAAGTTGATTGACTTCCTGATTTGTATTTAGCCTCTCCGATTAAGATAATGTCAGATATAGCGGCTATAAGGCGATTGCGGAAAGGGAAATGGTGTGCAAACGGAGCGGTTGAATTTGGATATTCAGAAATAACTAGCCCATTTTTAGATTTGCAGTAAGAGTAAACGTCGTTGTTTATTTCAGGATAGCAGCAATCAATACCTGAACCGAGGACAGAAATTACCGGTTTGTTATTTTCCATAAATATGCGCGAAGCTACTCCGTCAATTCCTTTGGCTAAGCCGCTAATTAGAGTGACATTTTCATCTTTGACAAATGGTTCTAAAATTTCTTTTAAAGATTGAATGCCGTAGTTATCTGGATATCTAGTTCCTACTACTGCTAATATCTTTTTCGATTTGAGTAAATTGATGTTTCCGTAATAATAAAGCGCGAGAGGTGGTTTATCAATTTGCTTATAAACCTCCGGATAATCTGAATCAAAAAGAGTGACTATGTTTGACTTTGTTTTATTTAGTTCTTTTTTGTATGTCTCTTCTTCGAACTTTTCGTGATTTTTAATACCTTCGTAAATATCCTTAAATTCACCTTTTTTAATTAAAGAAAAATAGATGCAAACATCGCGGGCTTGAATAATCATGCTG
>JADING010000114.1 GCA_017694135.1 Candidatus Scatoplasma merdavium | reverse complement strand
GCATGGTTATTTGTGGTCTGCAAAAATTGACTTTGTTAGATTATCCAGGCTTGGTTGCTTGTACCGTTTTCACTCGCGGGTGCAACTACGCTTGCCCTTATTGCCAGAACTCAAGTTTGGTTATTTCAAATAAGTTCGCAAGCGCTATACCAGAAAAAGAGGTCAAAGACTTCTTAGCTTCAAGGGTAAATAAACTCGATGGGGTTTGCATCTCTGGCGGTGAGCCGAGCTTGCAAAAAGATCTGGAGCAATTTGCTTCATACTGCAAGTCGTTAGGATTCAAAGTAAAACTAGACACCAACGGATCTTCCCCCTCGACTATAAAGAAACTCGTTGAAGCAGGTCTGGTTGATTACATAGCTATGGATATTAAAAACTCTCTAGATAAATATCCATCTACTGTCAACTCTGTCGTCGATATTAACAAGGTAAAAGAAAGCATTGATTACCTTATTAATCAGACAAAAATCGATTACGAGTTTAGGACCACATGCATCAAAGAGCATCACTGCGAAGACGACTTTGAAAAGATTTCCAAGATGCTAAAAGGCGCTAAGGTTCTCTACTTGCAAAACTTCATTCTCTCAGATGGAGTGATAGATAAATCCTTACACGGATTTAGCAAAGAGGAACTCTGCAAGTTCCAAGCAATTGTAAGATCACATCAAATCAAATGTGAACTTCGCGGCATAGATTAAAAAGGAGAAAAGTATGTACAAAGTTAAAAAAAGAGATGGTCAAATTGTAGAATTCGATATTCAACGTATTGCTAACGCCATCACTCAAGCATTCAAATCGGTTAACCGCCAATACGATCAGTCGCAAATCAATATGATTTGCCTCCAGGTCACTTCGGAATTTGAAAGTAAGATCAAGGACGGTGTCATCGGTGTTGAAGACATCCAAGATGCCGTAGAAAAGGTCCTTTCTAACGCCGGCTTTTCCGATGTCGCTAAACACTACATTCTCTACCGTAAGAATCACGAAAAACTCCGCGAAATTAAAAACACGTATCTCGACTACAAGAAACTTGTCGATTCTTACGTCAAGAATCTCGACTGGAGAGTCAAAGAAAACTCCACCGTCACTTATTCCATCGGCGGATTAATTCTCTCTAACTCCGGAGCTATCACTGCTAACTACTGGTTGTCGGAAATCTACGATGATGAAATCGCTCAAATGCACCGCAACGCCGATTTCCACCTCCACGATTTATCAATGCTTTCTGGTTACTGCGCTGGATGGTCATTAAAACAGCTCTTATTAGAAGGATTAGGTGGAGTTCCTGGAAAAATTACTTCCGCTCCAGCCAAACACCTTTCAGTCTTATGCAACCAAATGGTCAACTTCTTAGGCATCATGCAAAACGAATGGGCCGGGGCTCAAGCCTTCTCTTCTTTCGATACCTATTTAGCTCCTTTTGTCAAAGTTGATAACCTCACTTATTCAGAAGTTAAAAAGTGCATTGAATCATTTGTCTTTGGCGTCAACATTCCTTGCCGTTGGGGTACTCAAGCTCCGTTCTCTAACATCACTCTCGACTGGGTTGTACCGGAAGATTTGGCGGAAGAATACTGCATCATCGGCGGCAAGCCCATGAACTTCAAATACAAAGACTGCAAAAAAGAAATGGATATGATTAACAAAGCCTTCATCGAAACCATGATTGAAGGCGATGCGAACGGCCGCGGTTTCCAATATCCTATTCCCACTTATTCAATCACCAGAGACTTCGACTGGTCAGAAACAGAAAACAATAAACTCTTGTTTGAAATGACCGCTAAATACGGAACACCGTATTTCTCAAATTACGTCAATTCCGATATGAAGCCTTCGGATATTCGCTCTATGTGCTGCCGTCTGAGACTCGATTTACGTGAACTAAGAAAGAAAACAGGCGGATACTTCGGCAGCGGTGAATCGACTGGTTCTGTTGGCGTTGTCACTATTAACCTTCCTCGTATCGCTTACTTAGCTAAAAACAAAGAAGAGTTCTATGAAAAGTTAGATCACGTCATGGATGTTGCGGCCCGCTCTTTAAAAATCAAGCGCACCGTTATCACTAAGCTTCTCGATGCTGGTTTATATCCTTACACCAAGCACTACTTAGGAACTTTCAATAACCACTTCTCTACTATAGGATTAGTAGGTATGAACGAAGCCTGTTTGAACGCCAAGTGGATTGAAGCTGATCTCACAAGTAAAGCCGCTCAGGACTTTGCTGTCGAATGTCTAAACCACATGCGTGACAGATTGATCAACTACCAAGAAATGTATGGTGATCTTTACAACTTAGAAGCTACCCCGGCTGAATCCACCTCTTACCGTTTAGCTAAGCACGATAGAGAGAGATATCCGGACATCAAAGTTTCCGGTACTGACGATTCTCCTTATTACACCAACTCTTCTAACCTCCCGGTCAGTTACACCGATGATGTCTTCTCCGCTCTAGACATTCAAGACCGCTTGCAAGTCTTATACACTTCTGGTACGGTATTCCACACCTTCTTAGGTGAAAAGCTCCCGGATTGGAAAGCAGCGATGAACTTAGTTAGAAAGATCTCTGCTAACTACCACCTGCCTTACTACACCATCTCTCCGACATACTCGGTCTGCCAAGAGCACGGATACATCAAAGGTGAAGTCTACGAATGCCCGATCTGCCACCGCCCGACCGAAGTCTATTCCCGCATTACCGGATACTATCGTCCGGTTAAGAACTGGAACATCGGTAAAGCTCAAGAGTTCAAAGATCGCAAAGTTTATAACATTGAAACCAGCGTTCTCACCCACACTCTTCAAGACACCAACGAAGAGATAGTGCAGAACCGCGAGAAAATTGAAAGCAAAGCGGAAGTTTCAAGCTCACCTAAAGCTTCATACCGCTATCTTCTCTTCACTACCGCTCATTGCCCTAAATGCAAGCAGATTAAACAGCTCTTATCTACTTCCGGTATTAAGTACGAAGAGATTGTTGTCGATCCTAGTCAGGATAACGAATTAGTTAATAAATTCAATATTTCTAAGGCTCCGACTCTAGTTATCTTAGATAACAATGAGTACCAGTGCTTCGATGACTATCAATCGATCTCCAACGTCATTCACGCTTAGTTTATAACCCCTCATACGAGGGGTTTTTCAGTGCACGAAAAAAGGAGTTAGAAATTAACTAACCCCTTTTAAAATCAAATTTATTCAGCCGGAGCGAAGAAATTGTAAACCAAATCGACGTATTCAGCGAAACGTTCGATGGTCGCACCAGAAGCGGTATTGTTAATCCACCAAATCTTGTCGTTTAAATTTACAACCGGTTTCGAAGAATAATCGATGCACAAAGCTTCTTCAACTTTGGCGATGTTACCCTTCCAGCCCATAACGGTTTCAGTTTGCGGCCAGTAAGTGGAATCTTCAGC
>JADING010000113.1 GCA_017694135.1 Candidatus Scatoplasma merdavium | reverse complement strand
TTAGATAAGCGAACAAAAAAGCCAGAAAAGCCTCGTGAAACTTATTTAAATCCGCCAAAATTTTCTTTCAAAAAGCAACTTGCGTACTCGTTGAGGCTCATTCAAATGCATCCAATTAGGAATCTGGCAGCTTGTTTGTTGCTATTAGTGAGTTTAGCTTTGGTTTTCGCAGATTTTATCTTATTAAATCTCGATTCTTCTCCTGCAATTTACACCTTGATGCAAAATGTTAATATAAGCCAAGTCCCAATTTCAGGAACTCAAACAGATTTATTTCTCCCAGATTTAACTAAAGCTAGTTATTCTGGAGAAGCTATGAATGAGGCTTTAGATAGTAAGCATTTAACTCATTACAATTTTATTAATGGAAGGATAGGTAAAAACGCTGATTCATCCAATTTAAGTGATTTTTATTCAGAAAATATCAATTTCAATATCGTTGTTTCTGATACCTTTGAATTTAATGGAACAACTTATGATGCTCCTGGAGAAGATGAGGTGTACATAACTTCTTTCTTGAATGAGTTTTTGGGTGATATGGATCAAATACGCGTGTATTTGCCTTACAATAACTCGGATAATGAATTTGAAGTTTTTAATTTCAATGTCAAATCTGATTTTTTACCTGTAAGTTACACTAAGCAGTTTTTAACAGATTATAAAGACGGGAAGTTAGATCTGACAAATAGTGATCTTATGAGGCTGAATAGCTCTTATTTAGAGGCTTATATTTCATATGATACCTATTTAAAATGCTTTGAAAAATTCGAGGTGTATCAGAAAGGTTACGCTCCTTCTAACGAATATAGCAATCCTGTTATTTATGAGATTTCTTATAAAAAAAGCGAAGGCGAAGCCTATCTGTTTGGGCGCAAACCAAGCAGCGAAAATGAGATTGCTATTTCTAAAAATTATGCTTCTTATTTGTTTCCTACAGAAAGTTTAAATAATCTTGTAGGTGTCGATGATTTGTATTTTAAAGATTTTGAAGAATTTCCTAACTATTCATCATCTGCTCCTTATATTGATTTAATTCCTCTTTATAAAATGCCGTATCAAACTTACAAAATTAGTGGGATAGTCGATGATAATAAGGCCGATATTTATGTTAGTGATAAATTTATAGATGAATATTTAGCGTTGAGTGTTAATTGCTTAAGCGGCATCAATGTCGTCATTTCTTCTAGCGAAGATTTCTCTTCGCTTCTTGAGTTTGGTTTGCGCGTAAATTACTCTACTTTTAGCTCTCTGTTATCTTTCTATGAAAGCTCTCCGACAATTATTTTTGCTAAGCAAGGTATAACTACTTTAGGTGCTCTTTTCATTATTCTTTTTGTCTCTATCACTTATTTCACTTGTACTATCAGTGTCAATGATAAGGTCAAAGAAATTGCTATTATGAAGTCTCTTGGTATTAAAAAGAAAGATACTTACGGACCTTTTATTTGGCAGAATCTAATTGTTTCTTTAGTCAGTTTAGTATTTTGTTTTGCACTTGTTGCAATCTGTTTAGCTATTGCAAATTCTGTACTTATGAGCAAGATAGAAGTGGCTGCTATTTACAATATATCGCTTTTAAGAATGGATGTTTTATCAGCTGTATTGACAGTGTTGATTGGTCTATTTATTCCTTTCTTAGTTTCTTTAATGCCGATATTTAAAATTAAGAAGGTTGATATATCATTGGAATTAAAATCTAAATAGATTATTTGAGCCTTTGCTGTAAACATTTACCTCATGGCGCCTTTCGTTCTGAAAATGATTTCAAAATTTGGCATACAAAACGGAATTAATAGATTTTTCTTTTCGAGACAGAGGGTATATACGTTAATTGTATTGAAGTTGCAGATATGGCACAGCTATTTAGCTGTCACTTAATTTATTGTTAAATTCTTTGAATTCTAACAATCTTAACAACAGTAGAGCTATATACAAATAAGGGAATGGTCATAGTTGCTTTTGGGGTTTTCATGTGAAAAATAAATACTCCCGAATTTAAGAATTGGAAAAGCTTAAGTTTTATTATTTGTTTTAGTTAAGATACGAGATTGGAGGCTGTTTAATAATTCAATCATTTTAATTCTTTAAAATGCAGTGGATTTATAAGTGATAATCGCGTGTTTAAAGGCAAATAGATGTTAATATATCACTGTTTATAAGTGCGAAATACATTTGTGTTTTACAGGTTGTTATCATTTATTTTTCCTTTTCTAATTGAGAAATTTAAGATACAAGAGCTTTGATTATTTTAGATTTAAGTTCATATGGATATTAAGGCCTAAACTGTCGGCCTTATTTTGCTTTAAGCTTTAGTTAAGTTTATAATTGAAAATATAGAAAAGGGGTTAAGTATGGTTATTGGAAACATCAATGATTTCTCTGAAAGAGATTTCTCTTATTCGAAGAATTTATGCAAAGTTTTTGCTTTTATTAAAGAACACGATCTTCTTTCTTTACCTTTAGGTAAAACTGTTATTGATGGGGATGAAGTTTACGTTAACCGTCAAGAATATGTCGGAAAGAAGTTTGAAGATGCAAAGATTGAAGGACACGATAAATATCTTGACTTGCAGCTCGTTTTAAAAGGGGTTGAAGGAATGGGATATGTTGATAAAAGAAAACCCGGCTTAGTTGCTACTCCTTACGATGCAGTTAAAGATAGAACTAATTATGAAGGTGAACTTGATGGAATTATCAATCTTTCAGATAATTTCTTCGCGTTGGTTTATCCTAATGATCTCCACAAACCTTGCATTAAGGTTAATGATGAAAAAATTCAAAAGGCTGTTTTTAAAATCAAAATTGATTTCTAAGTTTCTTTTGTGTTGAAACTACAACAAGAAACTAGTTCATCTATATTAAGATAAATTGAAGTAGTTTTCTGGAGGTAATCTATGTTAGAAGGTAATGTTCTCTATGGGCAGTCAGGCGGCCCATCTTCCGCTATTAACGCCTCGGCTTTAGGTGTCATTTTAGAAGCGATGGAGCACAAGGATGTTATCCATAAAATTTATATGATGCACCACGGCATTGTCGGAGCTATCAATGATGATATTATTGATGTTACTGATGAAGATGTCGCGGAATTAAAAAAACTTCGTCACACTTCAGGGGCTTATTTTGGTAACGTGCGTTACAAGCTCTTGGATTGGAAAGATTCGGAAAAAGATTACCGCAAGATTCTTAAAACTCTAAAAAAGTATAATATTCGTTATTTCTTCTATAACGGAGGTAACGATTCAATGGATACTTGCAATAAGATTTCTACTTATTTGCAAAAAGTTGGCTACGAATGCCGCGTTATGGGTATCCCGAAAACTATCGATAACGATTTACCGATTACCGATCACACTCCAGGATACGGGACTTCGGCTAAATTCATTGCTAATTCGATGATTGATATCGATTTAGACAACGCTTCTTATCCGCAAGGGAGAGTTATAGTTGTTGAAATTATGGGTCGTCACGCTGGTTGGTTAGCGGCATCTTCAGCTCTTGCTAACTTACAAGGACACGGTCCAGATTTAATTTATGTTCCTGAAATCCCGTTTGAAATGGATAAGTTCTATGCTGATGTTGATAAAGTGTATCAAAAGAAGAAACGCTGCTTAGTTGCTGTGTCAGAAGGTATAGTTGATAAAAACGGTTCGTTCATTTTCCAGGTTGGTAAGAAAGTTGATGCTTTCGGTCATCTTCGCTTAGGTGGTGTCTGTCAAGTTTTGTCAACTAACGTTGCAGATGCTCTGGGCGTTAACTCAGTTGCTTTAGAGCTTTCATTCTTGCAACGCGGCGCATGCCGTATCGCTTCAAAAGTCGATATTGAAGAAGGAGAAGGAGTAGGTAGAGAAGCGGTTAAAAGAGCAATTGAGGGTGTATCTGATAAGATGATTGCTATCACTCGTTTATCTTCTAAGCCTTATAAGATTGAGTACACTTTAGCTGATTTATCAGCTGTCGCTAACTACGAAAACAAACTTCCGCGCGACATGATTAACGAAGAAGGTAACAACGTTACTGAAAAGTTTATTGAATACGCTGCTCCGCTTATTGATGGTGAACTTGATGATACGTTCACTAGCGGTCTTATCGATGTTCCGCATTTAAAAAATTACCGTCCTTTATAACTTTAAACTAATATGAATAAGTATCAATCAACAGAAGATTATTTAGAAAGAATTTTAATGTTATCGCAAGATAACAAAAAAGTTCGCTCTATCGATTTGGTTCATTCCATGGGTTTTTCTAAACCCAGTATTTCTAATGCCGTTCACAAGTTAGCGGAAAAGGAACTAATTGTCATCGATCAAAAAGGCTATTTGAATTTGACTGACAAAGGTTACGCTATAGCTTCAAAGGTTTACGAGCGCCACGTTGTTCTTTCTTCTATCCTTGAATATCTTGGAGTAAATCACGAAACAGCAATATCTGATGCTTGCAAGGTTGAACATGATATCTCTGATGAAACCTTTTCTAAATTGAAAGAAAAATATTTAAAAATAAAAGGGGAAAAGAATGTCTAGTGTTAAAGATTTGAAATTTAAGCTTTACAACGGAGTTGAGATTCCTTCGATAGGCTTTGGAACTTGGCAGATATCTAACGACGATGTTTATCAGGCGACCTTAGAAGCCTTGAAAGCGGGATATCGCCACATTGATACAGCTTATAGATACGAAAACGAAGAAGGAGTTGGTAGAGCTATTAAAGATAGCGGAATTCCTAGAGAAGAAATTTTTGTAACTACCAAGCTTCCATCTGATATCAAGTCATACGAAGGAGCGGTTTATCACTTTAATGATTCTTTAAAAAAACTCGGTTTAGATTACATAGATCTTTATTTGATTCACGCTCCGTGGCCGTGGTCTATGGTTGGAAGAAACTGCCGAGATAAAAACGCTGATGTTTGGAAAGCTTTTGAAGAGTTTTATTTAGCGAAAAAAGTTCGCGCTATTGGAATATCCAATTTCAATCGCAACGATATCACTCATTTAATAAATCACTCGCAGATTAAGCCGATGGTCAATCAAATTCAATACAATATCTGCAAGACTGAAGAAGATGTGGTTAATTGCTGCAAGGAAAACGGAATATTAGTTGAAGCTTATTCTCCTATTGCTACTGGTCGGTTGCTAAACAACGCTAATATTGAAAAAATTGCTGAGAAATACAATAAATCTGTGGCTCAAATATGTATACGTTACTGCTTGGAACAAGGAATAGTTGCTTTACCTAAAGCCGTGAAAAAAGATCATATCCTCGCTAATATCGATGTTGATTTTCATATTTCAGAAGAAGATATGGATTACCTTAAGTCCTTGGCAGATCCTTCTGATAGATACGAAAACCTTAAACACGTTTAATTGTTAATCCCGGTAAAACGCCGGGATTTTTATTAATTTTGGTTAGTTAGCGCTAATCTTTTTGTTTACACATTTAATATAAAAAATAAATAATATACAATCTTTCCCGAGGGAGTAGGACGCTTTAAAAGCGATAATTCAACACGCTGGATTGTTAATCCTGGATTATCTTAATGATCCGAGACTCAGAGGAGTTTTTGTGAACTGGATTAACGTTATTTTAACTTCGTTATCTATGTCTGTAGATGCGATGACAATCTCTGCTGTTGATGGCCTACAAGAGAAAAACATGCGTAAAACCAAGACGATTTCTATCGCCTTGCTTTTTGGCCTAATGCAGTTTTTGATGCCGGTAATAGGGTATTTTATTGGTTATTCTTTTAAAGATGCTCTTGAAGCTTATATACCTTGGATTGCTTTTGCTTTGTTGTCTCTTCTTGGGATTAAATCATTTATTGATTGGTTAAAAGATCGCAAGAAAGAAAAGGAAGAGGTAAAGGAAGCTTGTTTAAAACCTAGTGAAATATTTGTTCAAGGCATTGCGACTTCAATCGATGCTTTGTGCATAGGTTTTGTTTATTTAGATTTAAATATTCCTGACGCTATTCTTGAGTTTGCTATTATTGGTATCACAACTTTCGCCCTGTCATTTTTAACTGGAATTTTTTCGAACAAATTAGCGGATAAATTAGAAAAGTGGGCGGGATTAATTGCTGCGATTGTATTTGTCTGTATTGGATTAAAGATTCTACTTGATGGAATATTATAAAAAAACCGCTCGTGTGAGCGGTTTAGACTAAAGTTCAATGATGGTTTTATAGACTTCGTCAAGAACGGGGATGCCTTTTTCGAGGTTTTCTTTTCTGACTTTATATTCTCTTTCACCAGGGTATCTAATGCTGGACTTTTCATCGACTGGAGTGGCGGATTTTACGTCTTCGATAATGGCATCAACAATAGATTTAATGTATTCTTGTGATTCAAAGCGGGTAGGATCAATAGCTATAAACATTTGTGAAAGTCCGACTTCTTCTTTCTGCTTTGAAATATCTTTAGTAGGCATTGCTCCAAAGACCGCGAGAATTAGATCGAGAAGGAGGGCTAAAGATGAGCCTTTCCAATAGCCGATAGGTAAAGCGCGGAGAGACTTTTCGATGGCGCCAGGATCAGTTGTCAAATTTCCATTTTCATCGTATCCGCCAGGGTAAGGAAGTTTTTGGCCCTTTAAACGAGTTTCTTCCAATTTTCCATATGAGTATTGGGAAATAGCCATATCCATCAAAATGTGTTTTCCTTCGCAAGGGACAGCCATTACCAGAGGGTTGTTACCTAACTTAGGTTCTTTACCACCCCAAGGGGGTAAAATGCCGGTTGAATTAGTAAAGCAGATACCGACCATGTTGTTTTCTAAAGCGAGTTCTCCGTAAGTTCCACCGCGTAACCAGTGGTTGTTGTTTACTAAGCAGACACCACCGATGCCGTACTCTTTGGCTTTATCAATGGCTATTTGCATGGCCTTTTTGGCATTTAACGGACCAAAGCCACGGTGACCATCGTATTTTGCGAAAGCGTTGAAAGTGCTGACTTCAGTTAAGACTTTAGAAAAGTCGATGACTTTTTCATCAATGTAACGAATGATGCGAGGGAAGCGGTTGGCTCCGTGAGTGTAAACGCCGTCGCAGGAATTGTCAGCAAAAATAGTCGCAGCTTCTCTAGCGAGATTTTCTTCGACTCCGTGCTTGACTAATTTTTCAGTAAACAGCTTAATTAAATCTTCATATTTAACAAACATACAATTGTTCTCCTTTATAAATATTTTAAGAAAAAAATATTTGTGATTTAAAGCGTTTATTGTAAATTTTTGCTGTAAAACTTTGACAAAATCTAGCGTTGATTATTCGCGTATTGAAAGTGAGTTGTTTTTTAATTATTTTCGACGCATTTCATTTCAAAAAACCTTATTACATCTTTGTAATTATCAATTTGTTTTGTTAAATGATTTGCGCAAGCGATAGCTACGTATATTACTGTTGTGAAATATCTATAAATAACGTAAGAGTCGTGCTTTGAATTGTGACGCTCATTTTCTTTGTTAATCTGTTTAGCTACAAGATGAGGGTGTTCCACGACATTGCTTTCATTGAAATCTGCGAAATTTTTCTTCAAAAAATACAGCATTAATTTTTCAAAATTGTCATGTATATATTTCATTGTTTGACCGTTGTAAAACTCATTGATTTCATTTTTATATTCTTTGAGATGATGATATTTGCATTCAGAGCGATTGCGATTAAAATCAGCAATTACTTCTATGCACGGTGAACTTAGTAGAAGCATTTCTGAAGATTCATCAGAAAATTGCTTCATCATTTGTTCAATATCATCGCAATCGTTGTGATCAACATCGTATATTAAGAAGATTCGTTGAAAGTGAGCGTAGGCGCTATTGAAAACTCGTTCAATAGAAATCATCGGATCATTAATGAGCAATAAAAGATCGTGTATTCTGTTTCTTGGTCCTTCAACAATAATAATGTTGTCTTTTGAATTATCAAATTCATAGCTGTCAAATTGGCCGATGTCGTCAATACTTAGCTTTGTTTCATTTTTAACAGAAAAACCGTATTTTTTGAAAACTTCTAAAAAGATACTTGGCTCAGTTTTGCTTCCCTCAACAATTAATAAAGTGTTACTTGTCTTGTTCATTAATAGCCTCATCAAAAAGAAGTGACAGGTACATTTTTTCAATATTATTTATCTCACGAATATTAGGATAGATTTTTGATAATCGATAGTAACTTGAATATCCTTTAACCCACTTAGCTAAATAAATTTGATCTGGTCTCATGAATTGCATTGCGTAAGTGTTATGAAGCGTCATGACAATCTGTACCTTCTTTTGATGAAGAACATCTAAAAAAGCTTTAATTATTGTTGGATGAAGGGCAATATCTGCTTCATCAATAAACATCACGCTTTCTTCCGGCATGGAAAGCAGCAAAGATAAAAGCACGCTTTGATTTTGCATACCGGTAGAGATCATCTGATAAGGCAGCTTTCCTTCAAAGTCTTCATCGTTTAAAACGAAGTTGTATTGTTGCATCATTAAACCATTTGGAAGAACTTTGTTATCTTTAACTATTGAATAGATAGGGAAGGTTTTATATTGCTTAAATATTTCGCGTGTTTCATTCGAGTGGGAGGTAAGGAGGTCGAATATATTTGTGTTGCTAAAAAGGGATGAAGTAACAAACCCACCTTGGTTGATGCGAGACACATTAACGTGGGTGAACGATTTGATGTAGGTAAAAACAGTTTGAATAACTGAATCTGTAATTTCTGAGGATGATAAAACTCGCAAAAATGGGATCATTTTTGAGGTGGTTTTATTTTGGAAGCTATATTTTTTATTCTTGTATAAATAACTGTTGTTTTTCTGTTCAAAATAGATTTTATCATTAACTTTCAAATATTCGTGCGATATGAAATTATCGCGTGATGTTTCTAATAAATAGTTGTATTGATCTTTATTTAGAGTAAAAAACAGTTCAATGTTGCCGATAATATCTTCGGGATTCTTTTTGTCGATTTGATATCTTTCGAAACGGAAATTGTTGACTATAAAAGGAGAAATTGACTCCGGTGGAAAAGACATCATTGATATAAAATGGCTCATAGCATTCATA
>JADING010000112.1 GCA_017694135.1 Candidatus Scatoplasma merdavium | reverse complement strand
GGTGTAACCAGCGGTCTTATAACCTAAAGCTATGTTTTCAATAACAGTACCAGTAGCGGTGCAGAAGTTAACGTTACCATTAACGATATCGTTATACCATTGTTCAGCAGCTGCAGCAGAAGATTTAACTGATTTGAATAAATCATCGGTTGAAGAAGAAGTCCATTTGATGTATTCAGCTAAACCGTATTCTTCAGAAGTAGCTTCTCTCAAAGTGCCGGTGTAGACAGTATCACCGATTTTCATGTACTTAGAATAGGTGTTAGTAGCAGGACCAGACCAGCTTTCGACAGTGACAGAAATAGTATCAGTGTCAGCAATACCCTCATGTTCAGCAGGTAAGAGAGCGGTTTGAGTTAAGAAATAACATTCATCGATCTTAGCTTCAGAAACTGTCTTGCCGGTGTAAGTGATATCGATTTTACCGACTAAGCAATCGTTAATAACTCCGTAGAGTGATGCGGTTTCTGGAGTGGCAGAATCATCGCAAGATACAAGACCAAAGCAGGTAAGTAAACCCGCTAACAACATTGCAGATTTTTTCATAAATAAAATGACCTTTCTTGTGGGACTATAAGTCTCCATGTATATATTTTAATTAAAAACTATTAAAAATCAATGTAAAACATTAAATTAAATGAAAAATTAACTAATTAATGTGCTTTTTTTGCTCTAAATAAGATTGCCTAGCGCGGTAAGAAAACTCGCATCCGCAGTAATCTTGCCGATACAGATTAAACGCCTTAGCAATCTTGATTCCCTTTAAAGTCCCATCTTTCTTTTTAAAATCGGTAGAAACATACGCCGTTGAAACGTATTTAGATGACAAAGAACAACCGATTTCATTGAGCAATTTCGATGGTTTTTTAGCGGAAATTGTCATCACTGTTAAAAAGTAAGGAAATCCGTTTTCACTAGCGTATTTCATCCCTAGTTCAATGCGGAACTTATAACAGAGTTCGCATCTTTTTCCACCCTCTTTTTCATCTTCGTAACCTTTGATGTAATCTAGATAAGAACGATGATCATAACTGAGCTTTATAAGCGATATATTAAGCCTGTCTTCTTTTATAAACCTCTTCAGTTCCGCGAATCTTTTTTCATATTCCTCTTCTGGATAAATGTTCGGATTTATAAATATGACTGTCACATCAAACACTTCTGCTAACCTCGTTAAAGGATAAGTGGCACAAGGCCCACAGCAGACGTGAACCAAGATCTTCGGCTTCTTTCCTCCTCTTTTAACTTCATCTAAAAAGAGTTCAAACTTTTGATTTGTATCTAGTTCTTTCATTGAATAAACATCGCATCTCCAAACGAGAAGAAGTGATACCTTTCTTCAATAGCGTGCTCGTAAGCTTTGAGAATGTATTCTCTAGAAGCAAAAGCTGAAACTAACATAAGTAAAGTTGATTTAGGCAAGTGAAAATTAGTAATCAAAGCGTCGACAGCTTCGTATTTAAAACCCGGATAAATAAACAAAGAGGTATCGCCAGAGTCCGCTTTAAACTCGTTGAACTTATGGTAAATAGTTTCTAGTGTCCTTACCGAAGTAGTTCCCACAGCAATTATTCTTCTCCCCTCTTTTTTAGCGAGGTTAAGTCTGTCAGCAACATCTTGGTTCATATTGTAAAATTCCGAATGCATCTTGTGATCGAGAATATTGTTTTCTTTAACTGGACGAAAAGTTCCCAAGCCGACATGAAGAGTAACTTCTTCAATTTCCACGCCCTTACTTAAAAGGCGAGAATTGAGCTCTTCGCTAAAGTGAAAACCGGCTGTAGGAGCGGCAGAAGAGCCCTCAACTTTAGCATAAACTGTCTGATAACGGTCGTTTTTCCCTTCTTGGTTGTGAATATAAGGAGGTAAAGGCATCTTACCAACTTCATCTAACACTTCATAAAAGTTTCCTGAATAGCTCAGTTTTAAAATTCTTAAACCCTCTTCTTGAACCTCTAAGCATTCAGCTTGGAGCTCATCGTTCTTTCCAAAGGCCAAATGAGTTCCAACTTTAATGACTTTAGCGTTCCCACACAGCGCTTGGTAAACGTCTTTTTGCCCAGGAATAGGGCGAAGCAAGAGAGCTTCAATATGAGCCCCAGTTTCTTTTTTTCGCCCCAACAAGCGGGAAGGAATGACCTTAGTGTTGTTTCTAACTAAAACATCACCTTTTTGCAAGTAGTCATAAATATCAGAAAAACGCTTATCAACCAAGCTTTCATCTTTGCGGTTTAAAACTAACAAACGAGATTCATCGCGCCTTTCAGATGGAACTTGAGCAATCAATTCTTCTGGAAGATTGTAATTGTATTCATCCAAGGAGTAGACGTTGTATCCAAACTGTTTTATCGCCTCTTCTTCTTTTATCTTCTTTTCTTGTTCATCCATATTAAAACCCTCTTTCTGAACCAAATTTTTCCATCGTTTCCTTGCGGAATTCTTCAAATCTATCCTGTTTTATCGCTTCTCTTGCCATTTCCATGTTTCTAATCAAGAAGCGGATGTTATGAATAGATGCCAAAGTCTTGCCAAACTCTTCACCAGCTTTAAATAAGTGATGGAGATAAGCTTTAGTAAAGTTCTTACAAGCGTAACAATCACACTCATCGTCAATAGGAGAAAAATCGTATTTGTATTTAGCGTTAAGGATATTGATTCTTCCACGAGACGTCATAAGAGCGCCGTGCCTTGCAATTCTAGTAGGAAGGACGCAGTCAAACATATCTATCCCTTTAGATATACCATCAAAAATCATATCTAAAGAACCGACACCCATAAGGTAACGCGGCTTATCTTCCGGCATGTATTTGCTGGCATAAGTGACCATCTTGTATTCGACTTCTCGCGGTTCACCAATTGAAGTTCCCCCGATAGCATATCCATCAAAATCAAGCTTTATTAACTCTTCAGCGCAGTGTTTTCTAAGATCTTCAAATTCTCCGCCTTGAAGGATACCAAAAAGCGCCTGATCTTTTCTATTGTGGGCTTCTTTGCATCTTTTTGCCCACCTTAAAGTTCTTTCAACGGAATCTCTCATGTATTCATAAGTGGCAGGATAGTGCACACACTCATCTAAGACCATAGCGATGTCCGCACCTATCTTCTCTTCAATCTCCATACAGATCTCAGGAGAAAAGAAGATCTTATCTCCGTTTAAAGGGTTCTTAAAAGTCACACCTTCTTCTTTAATCTTGCGTAACTCAGACAAAGAAAAAACTTGAAAACCACCCGAATCAGTTAACATCGGGCCGTTGTAATTCATAAATTTTTGAACTCCTCCAGCTTGAGCAACGATATCTTCACCAGGACGAAGAGCTAAATGATAAGTGTTTGCCAAAATAACCCCACTTCCGCAAGCTTTTACTTGGTCAGGAGAAAGGCACTTAACTGTAGCTTGAGTTCCCACAGGCATAAACATCGGTAATTCGCAATCACCGTGAAGCGTGTGCAATATGCCATAGCGGGCCTTAGAATTCTTATCGTGGTGTAGAATTTCAATATAAACGTTATCTTTAGACATCTCTTTCTCCTTTAATGGTCAATCTATTATACGAGATAAAATCTTATTTTGTTGAAAGTATTGTTTCAATCTTGTTGCTAACAGTCTATTTTAAGTGATATTCTAGCAAAGATAATCAAGACAGTTCGAAACCATCCTGTCTAAAAACAAAACTAGGGGCCCCTTTTTGGCCTTCTAGTAATTTATAGGAGGTCAATATGAAAAAAGCTATCTGTCTCTTCTCTGGCGGATTAGATTCTTCAACAGCCCTAGCTATGGCTGTTAAAAAATACGGAAGCGAAAACGTTCTGGCACTCTCGGTTTTTTATAACCAAAAGCACGCTAAAGAATTAGAAGCGGCAAAAAACGTCGCTAAATATTACAATGTCGAACTCAAGCTGCTCGATCTAGCGAGTATTTTTTCTTCTTCCTCTTGCTCATTGCTCTCTTCTTCTCAAAATGAAGTTCCTCTTTCTTCATACGAAGAACAAGCCAAGAAAGAGAAAGGCCCTTTAAGCACTTACGTCCCTTTTAGAAACGGGTTGTTTTTAGCGGTAGCAGCAAGTATAGGTCTATCTAACGAAGCGGAAATCATATATTATGGCGCTCACGCTGACGACGCCATTTTAAACGCCTACCCTGATACTTCAACTGATTTTAATAAAGCTGTTTCTGAAGCGATTTATTTAGGTAGCGGCAAAAAGATTAAAGTAGAAGCGCCTTTTATAAATCTTTCAAAAGCCGAAGTAGTAAAAATCGGATTAGAACTTAAAGTCCCATATAAACTGACCTGGTCTTGTTATTTAGGGCACGATAAACCTTGCGGCAAGTGCGGAACTTGCATAGATAGAATCAAAGCCTTTGAAGCAAACGGAGTAAAAGATCCTTTGATTTATGAAGGAGAGGAAAAATAATGCCAGATATCGTCTTTAATGCCCTGCTTTTTTTCTTGTCTATCGCTCTGTTTTTAACTCTGTTAATTCTAGTTTATAAGCTTTTAGGAAAAAGCGGAATCTACGCTTATATCGCTTTCGCTACAATACTGGCAAATATCGCGGCTTGTAAATCAATTGAACTTTTTTCTCTTACCACTACTGCCGGATCAGTCTTATACGCTTCGACGTTTTTATGCACGGATATTCTCTCGGAAAAATACGGAAAAAAAGAAGCGCAAAGAGGAGTAATACTAGGAATAGTCACTAACGTTTTATGGATCATAGGTACGCAAGTAATTCTCATGTTTATCCCCTCTTCATCCGATACTTTCCAAGGATCACTAAACATTGTCTTTGGTATGGTACCTCGCGTTACTATCGCTTCTTTGGCAGGTTTCATCGTTTCGCAAACTGTCGATGTAGTTATCTACCACGCCATATGGAGGAAAACCGGAAACAACAAAACTAAACTGTGGCTTAGAAATAACGTTGCTACCTTAATCGCTCAAGCCTTCGACACAGGTATATTTGTCACCATTTCATTTATATTTGTTTATGACTGGCCAACCTTCTTCTCAATTTTAGGAACAACGTATTTATTTAAAGCAATCGTAGCCTTATGCGACACCCCATTCTGCTACTGGGCGCGCTCATTAAATACCATTTCTAAAGAAGATCAAAAACTAGAAAGAAAGGAAAACTAAACATGGAAAGAAAAGAAGAAAACCTTCAAGCTTTAGGAAGTAAAACAAAGTACAAAATGGACTACGCTCCAGAAGTGCTCGAAACGTTTGTTAACAAGCACCAAGACCACGATTATTTCGTCAAATTTAACGTTCCCGAATTCACATCTTTATGTCCAATTACCGGTCAACCGGATTTCGCCACTATTTATATCTCTTACGTTCCAAACATAAAAATGGTCGAATCAAAATCGTTAAAGCTCTATCTCTTCTCATTTAGAAACCACGGGGATTTCCACGAAGACTGTGTAAATATCATCATGGAAGATCTCATTAAATTAATGGATCCAAAATACATTGAGGTTTGGGGTAAATTCACTCCGAGAGGAGGTATCTCAATTGATCCTTACTGCAACTATGGTAAAAGCGGAACTAAATGGGAACAAATAGCGGAAGAAAGATTAAAATTTCACGACCTTTATCCTGAAAAAGTCGATAATCGTTAACTAACTGTACTAATTACCCACCTGTTAGAAGAATATGTCAAAGTGCTGTTGCTGCAATCTTTTTTGACCGTTAAATCCTTTGCCTTCCAATCCTTTGCACTCGAACCGCCAATCATACAATCTAATTTTGCTCCAGTCGCCGTAATTGTGTTCCCGCTTTTAGAAACTAGGGACACCTGGATAAAATTACCTTGATAATAAACGTAATTTACTTCATCAACAGTAATATAATGATTTGCTTCATCGTAATTGCTAACTAACTTATATTCTCCTGTCATCAATTGATCTTGATACCACGAATTAATAAACTCATTGTTATGAATATAAGCATAATAGGACTTAGTTCCATTATTTATTACAGTAACAAGCCCAGTTTTTGAATCGTAAGTTCCTCTTAAAGCTTGCTTATTCCCATTTAAATCAACCACGCAATCGTTAGAAATTAGCGGCGCATTAAAATAACTCATAACAACAAAATTACCTTTGCCTTCTTTAGTAAAACCAGGATTTGTTAAGGATGTAATACCAGTTTCGCACCTTTGCTGTGTAGGATAAATTGCGACTTGATTAGAGGTAAATCCTTTAGTTGCAAGTATAGAATCTATCTTATCAATTTCATAAAAATTTATTATTCCTGATAAAACATAGCCTGGTTTATTTGAACTATATGAAGAGTAATCATTAAATTCTATTGTTCCATAAAAATCGCATTTAGCGGGCATATTATTGCCAACGTAATTCCAAAAATTATCATTGCTTTGAAATATTTGTGGAGCAACTCCATCGCCGTTATTTAATTTGCTTGTTGAGCCCATAGCAATTGACCACAAGCGACTAGCAA
Organism: Candidatus Scatoplasma merdavium; assembly: GCA_017694135.1. Taxonomy (GTDB): domain Bacteria; phylum Bacillota_I; class Bacilli_A; order RFN20; family CAG-288; genus Scatoplasma; species Scatoplasma merdavium. The sequence goes on along the minus strand of JADING010000112.1, from coordinate 1,735 downwards.
AAATCAATCCACCAGCGCGATATTTGTAGGCGCCATTAGCAGAAGATTTATATTCAAAATTAGAGAAACTCACAGTGCTATTTCTATCCACATTTAAGTAGCTACCTGGCAAGAAAACCAGTTCATTGTTTAAATTAAATTGAGAATTTTTCAAGTAAAATTCAAAGAATGAAGGAATGAAAAGCTGAGTGTCTCTAGTATCTAAAGTACACCCTTGAACTGAAGGTAAAATATAATTAAAAGATACCGAAGAATCCTTAACATCATATTTAATTCTTTGATGATATAAATTGTTTCTAATAAAGTGATTAGATGAAGTATCTTGATTTAAAATGTTGTGATTGTAATAAACAGTTCTAGTTATAACCCCATTTTCTTCTGTTTGATTAAATAAACTCGAATTAGGTCCTAAAAAATTAATGGTTGCTGAGACACCGTGACCAGTTCGGCCACCGCTATCTTTCAAAAAGAAACCCTTGAACCAAGAACCGTATTTAAAATCGATAGAACAATCCAAATAAGGCATTCTATACATTCTGAACAAGCTTAAGTTGTGGTAGTAAATAACAACATCGGTTTCGTGCGAGCAATCTTCTAAAGTAAGTAAACCTTGTAAAGTACTGCCGTTTTCTACAACTATTTTTCCGTATCTATCTGATGAGCTATCGGTAATAGAACCATAAGCATTTAAATTGGTATTATTAGCCAATATTAAATCATGGCCATTTAAATCAATCTCGTTGTAAGCTCCAACTATAAAATTGTTGTAGTTATTTTGTGCCCAGTTACAAGAAGCACCATAAAAACCGTTATAAGCTCCTAAATTAAATGTCATACCACTAAAAACCACATCTCTAGTGAGAACAAATTTTCTAACTAAATAATTAGTTGCAGCTTTGGTATATTCGTTACCATACGGAGTATCAGAATTACCATCAACTCCAATAGTCAATCCACCTTTAAATGGCTTGTAATCAGTTAATTCATCTTCAGTATTAGCTAAAGCGATAGTAAAATCAGCGTTATATGACTCTGTATCATTTCCGCTCGATGGATCCAGACCATTAAACTTATCATTTACATAGTGGGCCCCTATTTGAGAATATTCTGAAGCAGTCATATTATCATCATATCTAACTTTTTCTTCATAGATATTTTCATCCCTGCCAAGCCAACCACCGTCTTTAAAACTAATAATCTGCACGTTAGCGTTAACCGTCAATCCAGAATAATAGGCATCAGTTGCGTTATTACCTCCAAGGTAAACAGTATTATTTGCCGCATCGAAAGCAACGCTAGTTGAAGATGTGTTGTTTTTGCTTAATTTCCCCTCGTTATATGTAGAAGATAAACTTCCGGATGAAGAACTGACAGAAGAAACAAAAGTCATATCACCAGTGACAAAATTGTTAGAAGAATCATCTTTTTCTAAAGTCGCTAAATTGATTGAACCAGATTTCCATTCATAAACACTTCCATCTTTAAAAACATACGGCGCATCTTTCAAAGACAAGTTATATTCGCTATCGACATACATCGTTTTTTCAACTGTATCACCAGATTTGAATTCGACTTTGTGTTTAGTGTTCTCTACATCCGATGAATTTATACTGTCTGACGCTTGAATTGTATCTCCGGCAGAAACTACAAATGCACCGTAAGCAACCCCACTTACAACAAGCAAAGCGCAGGTGATTATGGATATAAACTTAATTTTTGAAAGTGCCATAACTAA
>JADING010000111.1 GCA_017694135.1 Candidatus Scatoplasma merdavium | reverse complement strand
CAAAGCTCTTTTAAAAGTTCCATAACTGCTTTAGAGTTCTCTTTATCTAAGTTTCCCGTTGGTTCATCTAAAAGAATTAACTCAGTGTTTCTCCCTAAAGCTCTAGCAATAGCAAGCCTTTGTTTCTCTCCTCCTGATAACATCCTTACTTCGGTTCCTTTTTTCTCAAACAAACCGACCTTTTTAAGAAGAGAATCCACTTCTTCTTGCGAAGATAATCCCGCTATTTGCAGGTTGTCTTCAATCGTAAAATCCTCTAGTAAGTTGTAATCTTGAAATACAAAGGATATTAAGTTTGAACGCGCATTAAAAAGAGACTTATTTGAAGAATAATCAATCTTATGATCATTGATATAAACTTCTCCTTGATCAGGAGTAAGCAAACAACCAACAATATCTAACAGAGTGGTTTTACCAGAACCAGACTTACCCAAAATAAAAGACAAAGATGAAGAAGGAAACAAAACAGAAACATCCTTTAAAACTTCAACTTTTCTCTTATCTTTTAAATAAAAACTCTTAGATATGTGTTTAAGTTCAACCATAATCGTTTATATAATTAACTCGTTATCCAAATCAATTGAGATAGTACTATGACAATTGTCTCTTGTATAACCATAGTATTCCTAAAAATAAGTAGCATCAATATCTAGGGTAACTAACATACGTGCCTAAAATAATTGATTCTAAGCAAAAACACCACTAAAACACGCACTATTTTTTGTATATTCAGAAATAGAAAAGACTAATTCTAAGCTAAAAATGATTTTTAATTTCTTATTCATTTAATCTTCCCTCCCTTATGATTTTAATATAGCACTATAAAATAGAAATGACTCTACAAGTTTTAAATCACCTTTTAAAAATGCTTTCAAGATATTAACAAACATGAAAAACTGTTCTATTTAATAATTGCTATAAATTTCATTTATACCAATTCTTATGAGCGCAATAAGAGGCTAAAGTAAATTACTAAATAAAAATAAGCAAAATATAAAAGGCTGTTACTATCTATTAAGCAGATACGTAAACAGCCTTTATCTAAATTAAGCTAAAGATTCAGCGTATTTTTGAACTACTTGAATTAAATTACCAATCTCGTACATGTAGCTATTCATTTCTTCAAAGCTAGTTGCAGAAATAAGGCTTTCTTTTAAGTTTTCATACTGCGCCATGGTTTCTTCGTAAAGAGGATCATCAACTAAGGTTGGATATGTTTCTAGCAGCTTAGCAACTTCCAAATCATACATCTTAATTCCAATATCAATAGTTATATCCATATATAAAGACTCAACTTCGTTGTAAGCTTCATCGTAAGTAGTTTGGTCAGTAACTAAACCGACTTTTTCTTTTACCGCAGCAAATTCCTCACTAAAGTCTGTCGGTTCTAATCCATTCATTTCATACGCTTGATCGATTTGTCCTTCAAATTCCAATACTGTATCTAATAGAGCGTCCCTTGCTAAAGAAGCATCAGATACCGAATATTTAAAATAAAGGAAGTAGTAATTATCATGCATGGGATCAAAATACTCATCAGAAACATATAATTCACAATTTTCTATGCTATAACAAGAAGGATCTAATGGCTCAGAGAAAACCGCATTATTATTATCGTAATTAAGATAAATGCCCTCTAAGACAAAACCATTCTCTTCATACTGTTTAACATAACTAGAAATATCAACAGTATCTCCTAATAAAGCGCTATATGTTTCCGGATTAGCACCGTCGAAGAAATTAAAAGGATTCACCGTCCAGAAATTAAATTCAACTGAATTAACTCTTAGCAATTCATCAATAAGAATGTGGAAGCTTTCAATGTATTTTTCAAAGAAGTAATAGTCATCGCTGGAATTTCCGCTAAACTCGTTTTTCAACTCATCGAAACGCATTTGGTACTCTTCATATGAACCCGGCTCAAGTCCAGCTGTAGCTTCTCCCCACTTTAAATCCATGTAAGAAATAACATTTTGGGTAAATTCAGCGCTATATTTCGAATAGATGTCATAATTATTTCGAAGCTCGCTGAAATAATATTCAAGTGTAGCTGAATATTCATCTACTTCAAGGTTAGTCTGTGCGGCTAAAAGATTTGAAAGTATTTCTTCGATATTATATCCGTATTGGTTCAATATTTCGTTGTATAAATCGCCGAAAACTATAATAAATTTCTGATTTTCAGAAACATAATGGTTGTGACGTTCATCGCGATAATATTCATCAAAAGAATTTTGATGCAAATAATCTTCCATTTCACTGAACAATGCATCCATACTCCAAACTATATCTTCGAAAGATTGAATGGTTTGATTATTTGTGCTTTCATTTACTAAGTTTTGATATTTGTCTTCAAAATCAACCATATCTAAACCAGCTTCATTGAACCTTTGGACATATTCTTCGTATCTAACTGCCCATCCTTCTAAATAAGAATTGACGGTCTCTTGATCAGCAGGGATAGAATTAAACCACTTATAGAACTCGACATCAATTTGAGAAAGTTCATCTAAGTCAGAAGCAAAATTAACTCTGCCGATAAATTCCATTAGCTTTTCATACGTGGATAAATGATCCAGCGAATAAGAGTAGTAAGTTGAATAATAACTTTCAATATTGTGTTCTTTCTCAGTTTCTAACTGATATCTATCTCTTATACTGGTCCATTTAGCTACAAGCGATAAATCTCCACTAACTACTGAAGCTGAAGTGAATTGTCCATCGTTGATTCCTCTTCCGGTATACCAACCTTCAAAGGAATAATTATCGCGGAACGGAACCGGTAAATCGAGACTGCTGCCTTCAGCAACTGAAGAGTAAGTTTCCGGATCAAAATCCAAGAATTCTCCACCATTCAAATCGAAAGTAACAGAGTAATATTCTTCCACAACAGTCACTTCACCAGTGGCTTTAAAATCGGTTTTTTCTCCATCAATTACCCAGTAGCCATCTTCAGAAATGGAAATCTCACTTGAATGGCCATCTTCACCGTTGATACCCTGCTCTCCATCTTTACCATTAGTAACAGTGAAAGTTGAAGTAGTGCCATCAGTATAGGTAATTGTATAAGTATCGACATTTCCTTCCGAAGAAGTCAGTTTAATAGAAACAATACCTCTGCCATCTTCTCCTGGTTCACCTTTATCACCCTTTTCACCTTTGGCGCTAACTCCAGTATCAACATCATCGACAAACCAGTTACCGTTAGTTCCAATTGTGACTTTTGGCGAATGTCCATCCTCTCCAACGATATCAACACCCGTATCTTCTCCATCGATTACCAAGTGTCCGTTTTCATTAACAGTAATTACCGGCGAATGTCCATCTTTACCATCTTCACCGTTAGTAACTGTGAAAGTAAATGTAGTCCCATCTAAAAAAGTAATAGTGTAAGTATCGACATTATCTGTCGAAGCAGTCTTCTCAATCTTTTCAATCGTTTTATTAGGGTCAGCAGTCGATGTAGACAATTCGCTGCTGCTTCCTAATGAACTCTGCGCGGCGTCTTCGCAAGAAGTTAATCCCAAAGTAAAAACACTTGCGAGAATCAGAAGACTAAAGTGGCGTCTTTTCATATAAAGTTTTCCTCCTAAAAATATTAAACTAGAAACGCACACATTAAAAAAAGCCATATTAAAAATAAAATTTAATAATTTAATTTAAAAACTTTTAAATGTTAAAAAAAGCGCCCTTTTAAGGCGCCTGAAATTTAATGAAGAGTAAGCTG
>JADING010000110.1 GCA_017694135.1 Candidatus Scatoplasma merdavium | reverse complement strand
GAATAACCTCGATTTATTAAAAAGAATTTCGGCATTAGAAAAAGCTCTTTATGATCACGGTGTTGATCCTAACACCATTTAATTAAATAAAAGTCACTTCACTTTGATATAATCAAAGTGCCGGTCCAGGTGACTGCTGGCTTTTTTGCTAGAGGAAAGTCCATGCTCGCACTTTCTGCGATGGAAGTAGTGTTTGCGCCGGAGGAAAAAATAACTCCGGGTAGGGAGGAGTCCTAAACGGCTGGTGATGTCCTAAAAGCTCTGCTCAAGGAATAGCCTATAAAAGCTCCACAGAGACGATTAGGGAGAAATCCTAAAATGAAACGTTGGAAAGCCCCACAAGCGAGAAACCTAAACTTGGTAAGGGAAATCCGCGCCTGGAAATGAACGGGCAAGGGTAGAGAAATCTAGATTAATTGTCACCCTCGACAAAACATGGCTTACGGGCCGGCCACTCACAAAGAAAGGAAATTAATGAAACTCAACATTCCTAACGTATTGACGCTGTTGCGCTTTGTAATCACTATTGCTATCGTTGTTCTTCTTTCGCTTCCATTGACCATTGAAGATATACCGACAACAGGCTTTAATCCAATCGATTTAGTTTGCTGTCTGCTTTTTATTATCGGTGCGGTTTCAGACGCTTTAGATGGAAACATTGCGAGAAAGAAAAATCTGGTTTCTGACTTTGGTAAGTTTGCTGATCCTTTGGCGGATAAGGCCTTGGTCAATTGCTCGTTGATAGTTTTGTGCGCAACTAAGGGCGAATATGTGAGTTTCATTTTGGTTGTAATGATGATTTTCCGCGATCTCGCTGTTGATGGCTTGCGTTTTATCGCATCATCTTCAGGGGAAGTTATAGCCGCTAATATCTACGGGAAACTCAAAACAGTCGTGCAGATGATTGTTATTCCTATCCTCTTTTTAGAAGGCTTTCCTTTTAATTATCTGTTTAAAGAAAACACTTATATTTTGACTAATATCTTATTGGGAATCGCAGTTATATTTTCTTGGATATCGGGTTTCATATACTTGTATCGCGGAAGAAAATACCTAGGATGTAAGAAAAATGGAAACTAAAGATAAGTTTTATTTAGCTGGCCTTTTGCAGAGAAAAGGACTCTATCTTTCTTCGGCTGAGTCTTTGACTGGTGGAATGTTTTCTTCAGAGATATGTTCAGTCCCTGGAGCTAGCAACTTCTTTAAAGGAGGGATGGTAACTTATTTAAACGAAGTAAAAGAGCTCCTTGGTGTAAAAAAAGAAACGTTAGAAAAATACGGTGCTGTATCAAAGAACTGCGCGGAAGAAATGTCTTATAGCGCCGCGAAATTTTTCAAAAGTGATATTGCTATTTCATTCACCGGCAATGCTGGACCTTCCGTTATGGAAAATAAAAAGGTAGGAGAAGTGTATATTGGTATAACTTACTTAAATCAAACATTCACTTACGCCTGCAGTTTTGAAGGAGACCGCAATCAGATAAGAAAGGCTTCGGTAGATACTGGTATTGAGCTTCTGTCTGATTTATTGGAAGAAATTTTATAAAAATTCAAGACGAATAAAATATATAGATAGAGAGGTAATAATATGGCAACAAACGGAGAAAATATCAACGATAAAGAGTTGGAAAAGACGCTTAAAGAGATTGAAAAAATCTACGGAAAAGGTGCGGTTATGCGCCTTGGTGATCGTCCGACTTGCGCTGAAGGGGTGATTCCAAGTGGCTCTTTGCTTTTAGATAACGCGCTAGGCATCGGAGGATATCCTAAAGGAAGAATTATTGAAATATATGGTCCGGAATCTTCCGGTAAAACAACCTTGGCCTTGCAAGCTATCGCCGAAGTTCAAAAAGCTGGTGGGCGCGCTGCTTACATTGACGCTGAACACGCTATTGATCCAGTTTATTCAAAAGCTTTGGGTGTCGATATTGATAATCTCATTTTGTCTCAACCAGATTATGGTGAACAAGCCTTAGAAATCGTTGATAAACTCGCGGAATCAGGAGCTTTTGATTTGATTGTTGTCGATTCGGTTTCTGCCTTAGTTCCAAAAGCTGAACTTGAAGGCAATATGCTTGATAACTCTATAGGTTTACAAGCGAGATTGATGTCAAAAGCTTTGCGTAAGTTAGCAGGTTTGCTATCTAAATCTCTTTGCACTGTTATCTTCATTAATCAACTTCGTGAAAAGATGGGAGTTATGTATGGTAACCCTGAAGTTACTTCCGGTGGTCGCGCTTTGAAATTCTACTCTTCGGTTAGATTAGATATTCGCCGCGGTGAACAGATTAAAGAAAACGGTGATATTGTCGGAAACCAAGTTAAAATTAAAGTAGTTAAAAACAAGGTTGCTCCTCCTTTTAAAACCGTTGAAACAACGATGATTTATGGCAAAGGTATCTCTCGCGATGATGAAGTGATTGCCTTGGCGGTTCAGTTTGAACTTATTACTAAGTCTGGATCTTGGTATTATCTTGGAGATAATTCCTTGGGACAAGGATTGTCTGCTGTTAAAGAATACCTTTCTAACAACCCAGAAGAGAAAAAAGAAGTTGAAGAGGCTGTTAGAAATAAGCTTTCTCAAATTACTGGTGAGACAGAAGAATAACTAAGTGCTCGCAAGGGCACTTTTTTGATGTGTGTATTTAAAATTGCCGATGTTTTGCCATTATTATTTGTTTTAAGCTAGCTAAATATTTTTTGCTGGTCAATACAAGTGCGTATTTTTTTACAATGTGTTTATAATTAAGATGTGGACAGCTTTAAAAGAATTTTATCTTATGCGTTTAAAGAAAAACGCTATATTATCATTACGTTGATACTTATTTTTATTGAGACTTCTGTCGAATTGTTCATTCCTTTTATTATGTCCTCTTTGATTGATGATGGGGTTAAGTTAAAGGA
>JADING010000109.1 GCA_017694135.1 Candidatus Scatoplasma merdavium | reverse complement strand
GTCTTGGTCTAATGGTAGTATCTGAAATACAGATATTTTCAGCTTGAAGTCGGTTCATCATTTGTTCATAAGCAAATAAAATAGATTTATTACCATAATTACTTCTTTGAGAAAGTGAAGCTTTATTTTTGCCTTCAAATTTAACAAATATAAATGAGAATCGGCTATCGTCAGACAATAGTTCAGCCATCATGTTATATTGACCTTTATCATTGATTAACTTTAAATTAGTCTCAAAAGTGTTGTCATTTAGCTTATAACCCATATCTGAGTAATAATTTTTAAGTGTCAAAAATGAAAGTTCACGTAAATTAGTAGGAGAGCTAACTAATAAGTCATCATTAAAAAAACGCATTTTATATCTATTATTTATTTGTTCTTGTGTCATTTCTCTACAAGTAGAACCAACTCTAATAGGACATCCTAAACTAGAAAAGCCATATTTCTTGATGCAATAAATAGGAGCACTTCCTCTTTTAATATTAATAACAATAACTGGAAGTCCCTCCATAGTTTTTATCTCACAACTAATTAGTTCTAAAGGAGAAGGCTCAATTTGGCTACTGATAACATCAGAAATATTTCTTAATGTTTTATCAATTTCACTGGCACCTACAACTTCACCATGGTCGTTAATACCAACAAAGATTTGTCCACCATCTGTGTTAAGAAAAGCAACCAACTCTTTAACTATTTGATCAGTAAATTTAACTTTGAATTCAATTTTATTTGATTCATATAAATCCATATTTATCACCAATGAAATATTAACACTTGTGCGACAAACTTTCAATATACACCGTCATTAACACCGACAAAATAATTTTATAAAAGTAGGCAAAATATTAACTGCTTAAATTAAAGCAAAGACAAAAAGCCCATATTTATTGTGTTTTTAGCACTTTTAAAATATAATTTTATACGAGTTAGCACTAACTAAAGTAGGCTAAAATGTATGTTTTGAGGTGATAATATGCCAGATAAGAAAACGCCCGATTTCTCGAGCAAATATCGTTCACTTTGATAACTTTGCTTGTATCAAAATGTTAGCTATAATTTGGTTTTCATAGACTATTTAAAAGCTTTTGCTATATAATTACTTAGTCCCTTAAAGGGTTTTGTATTGTAAAAAGGAATTTTTAAATTAAATCTATGAAAACTATTAAATTTTTATTTAAATCTCTAAAGGAAAACACCTGTATTCTCTTTGAAGAACAGAAATGGTATGTCGCAGTAATCCTCATTATCTTTTCAATGTGCGTTTCCGTTTCTTCAATTCTCGGTTTAGGTTTATCAGGTAACGCAAACAACATCGTTTACAACTCAACAGAAACCTGCTTTGTTGAAGGTAGCAGTTTGTTTGTTAACCAAATCCACGACACAAATTCAAAGTTTGTTATTGAAAACGGCGCTCTTATAACCGACGGAGCTTTCGCTTCGCAAGAACTAACTAACGGCAACGTTGAAACTAAAATTGATCCGTTAGCAACTTACGAATATATGGTTACTCCCGATGATCCTGGGTCATCTTCTGAAGCTAGCGATGCTGTTATTAGTGATCCTACACCAGTCTTAACTCCGGTCCTTAAAGTTTGGGTCTTTACTAATTTAGATACCACTCGTTCAGCTGATTCAACTTTACTTAACACTTTCTTACAAAACTCCGTTTATCTTTACAACGAAGAAGATCAACCTACCTGGGATCCTACCTCTTTCATCATCTTCACTCGCAATTCCATTTCTATCTCAGTATATCAAGCTAGAAACACCACCTCGTCTTCATCACCTGTTACTACAATGTCCGGTACTTTTGACAAAATTGATCACTTTGATTTTTCAACTGTCGGATACAATGAAAACAATCAGTTTGATTTAAATAAATTCCAAGAAGACTTCAATTACATTATTAATGAAGCTTATAACAACGTCAAAGTTCCAGCTGCTTGGATTGAAACTGGCATCTGCTTAGCGGTCAATGTCGGCGTCACCTTCTTGTGCGGTTTATTCTTCTGGTTATTAACTAGAAAGAAACCGAACGCCATTGTCCATTACACTTTCTGGCAAGGTCAAAAAGTCATTTACTTTGAAACCACAACCGCTTCAATCGTCTCTTGCTTAATCTCTTTGTTCCAGCCGATGTTAGGTGTCGTTTCCTTCTTGTTCATTGTCATTATGAGAACAATGTCTTCTATCACGAGAACAGGCACACCTAAACAACAAAATAACGAGCCTGTTTATAAAGCCCGCAGCTAGTTTATCTTTCAACAAAAAAGCCCCGTGGTTATTACCATGGGATTTTTAAATGCTTGAGAGGAAATCTTCGATATCTTGATAGACCTTAGATGGATCTTCCTCGTTTAATATTTCGTGGCGGTATGTCGGATAAATGATTGTTTTTATCGTTTTAGTATACGGCTTATAAAACTTTTCTAACGCGTAAACACCTTTTGAAAAATTGCCTACAGGATCGTCTTCTCCAGATATTAGAAGCATAGGTAAATGATTCTTTATTTGTAGCAGAGATTTCTTTTTCCATTCTTTCTGCTGACCTTTAAACATTGAATAGAAGAAATTAAAAGAGCAAGGATATCCGCAAAGAGGATCGTTATCGTAAGCTTTAACATTATCTTCGTTTATTGATAACCAGGCGTTTTTTGTCTTATATCCATCTTCAAAAGGTTTAATTTTTTTATTGAAGAAAGAGTTTGAGGAAGCGAGAATCAGCTTACTGACTTTATAACCTCTTTTACCGCGATAAAAAACAGACATTACTGCAGTCATCATTCTTCCTAAACGATAGGTCGGAAGGTTATAAGATGATCCAGAGAGAATGATGCCATCAACTTCAGAAGAATATTTCTGATAGAAGGCTTGAACTAAAAACGAACCAAGCGAATGGCCAAAGACAACTATAGGTCGTTTTTCATCTTGTCTCTTCTTTACAAAATTAACTAGGCAGAAAATATTATCGACAATGGTTTCAAACGAATCTTTTTCCCACGCTCCAGCTTTTTGATTTAATTCTTTGATTGACCGTCCGTGACCTGGATGATCCAAAGTGTAACAATTTATTTTTTTACGGTTTAACTCTTCAATAAAATTCTTATATCTCGCTCCGTATTCTGCTGTTCCGTGAACGATGATTATATCCTTTTGAGGATTAACTGTCTCGCTTTTATATCCGAGAACTTTTTGATTCTTCAAATTTAGAAATTCTATCTTTTCCATCTCTATTTTTCTTTCTATTTATCTATATTTTAAATTTAAGTTTATAAAGCTTCAATCGCTTGTTATTTATGATAAAATTATCTGGTCTGAAAGGTATAGAAAAACGCATGTTAAAACTAACAAATATTAGTAAGGATTATATTGTAAGCAAAGAAAATGTTGTTCACGCTTTAAAAAATATAAATATATCTTTCCCCGATACAGGTTTCGTTTCTATTCTAGGTCCTTCAGGGTGTGGAAAAACCACTCTTTTAAACATAATCGGCGGTTTAGATCGTTACAGCCTGGGCGATTTAATAGTTAACAATACATCGACCAAAGATTTCACCGATCACGATTGGGACGACTACAGAAACAAGAAAACCGGTATTGTTTTTCAATCTTACAATTTAATTCCGCAGATGAGCATACTTTCTAATGTTGAGCTTGCTCTTTCTTTATCTGGAGTTGAAAGACGAGTGAGAAGAATCACAGCATTAGAAGCTTTAAAAGATGTCGGATTAGAAAAGGAAGTAGATAAGCGCCCGAATCAGCTTTCTGGTGGGCAGATGCAAAGAGTCGCTATCGCCCGCGCTATTGTCAACAACCCTTCAATTATATTAGCTGATGAACCTACCGGAGCATTAGATTCTAAAACCTCTATTCAAGTTTTAAACATTTTAGCCGAGCTCGCAAAAGAAAAGCTTGTTATTATGGTTACTCACAATTCTGAGCTCGCCTATCAATATTCCAATCGCATTATAAAAATGCACGATGGTGAAATCGTTTCAGATGAAGAAAATAAACCATCGGTTGAATTAGTTCCTTCAAAAGAGAAAGAAACAATTAATCCCGATTATACATTTATTGAATCTTTAACTTCAGAGAAAATTTCAAACGCTTTAAATCTCTCTTCAAAAAAGAAACAAAAGAAGTCTTCTATGTCTCTTAAGACCGCTATTTCAATTTCAGGTCAGAACCTTAAAACTAAAAAAGGCAGAACAATAATGACTTCAATTGCTGGATCTATCGGTATTATTGGTGTCGCCTTAATTTTAGCTATATCAAATGGCTTTAATAAGTTTGTTAACACCATGCAAACTGAAGTTTTAGCTTCCGCTCCGATTTCTATTGAAGAAATGTATCTTGATCCTTCTTCCTTAGCAAACATGACAGGATCAGATTTAGAAGAATACCCAGATTCTAGCGAAGTAAACGTCCACCGCTCTAACTTTTCTTTTTCAACCAACAACATAACAGAAGAATATGCTGAATATGTTAAAAGCATGGATGAATCATACTATTCTTCAATTCAAACTAATTACGCTTTGCAAACTAATATCGTCGCTAAAAACGGAAACAATTATTCCATCTTAGAAACCAGCCAAGATTCAGTTATGGAATCACTAGTTTCTTCTTCCTATTGGAAAGAGCTTCCTGATAACGATGAGTTTGTTTTACAAGAATACGATTTGTTAGATGGTAAGTATCCAGAAAACAAAAACGAACTGGTTCTCATTGTTGATTCAACTAATTCCGTTTCTGAATCAACTCTAGAAAGCCTTGGTTTTGACACAACAAACGACACGATATCTTTTTCAAATATCATAAACAAAGAATACTCAAAAGTCACTAACAACAACTACTACGTAAAACAAGGTAGCATCGAAGTAACTGGACGCTTTGTAAAATCGCCAGAAGTTTTAAAAAATGAAAATATCAATTTATCAAAATTGTTAAAAGATTTGATTAATATGCTCACTGCGATGTCTGAGATGACACCAGAAGGCATTTTAAAAGCTGGTCAAATTGCTCAAGAAATTCAAACAACTTACTTTGAAGCAGAAGAATCAGCTAGAGTAGTTTCTTCTTATCAGTCAGTTCAAGAACTGTTCACCGGAGAAGCTTTAAATTCAAAATTAGAAGAACTATATAATGGCGGTGAAAAATTAAAAATCGTTGGTATTTTACGCCCGAAAGAAGGCTCAATGTTCCCTTTGTTATCTGAAGGCGTGTATTACACTCACAATTTAATTTACTCAACTTTAGAAGAAGCTCGTAACTCTGAAGTAGGGAAAGAACAGTCCAATCACCTTGTACTAGAAAAAACAAACATTCTTAATAACGAGGTCCTTTTACCTCAAGTATATTCAACCAATTCTTCGACTCCTGTTAAGAATCTCGATTACTCTATTTTATCTTCTTCTTTATTCTCTAATTTAAACAGTGTCATTCAAGATTACATTGAAGAAAGAAGGTTATATGGAACTGATGAAGTGATATCTTCCATAACAATTTACCCGCGTTCATTTGATGCTAAAGGTCAAATTTTAAACTATTTAGATAAATGGAATTCTGATCATCCAGATCAAGATCCAATAGTTTATACAGATTTAGCTGGAACCCTTTTCTCAGCTTTAGAGATAATGGTTGATGTAATTTCCGCAGTCTTAATTGCGTTCTCTTCTATTTCTTTAGTAGTATCATCCGTTATGATCGGAATAATCATGTATTCTTCTGTCATAGAGAGAACAAAAGAAATAGGTATTTTACGTTCAATAGGAGCGCGTAAAAAAGATATTTCACGCCTGTTTAAAACCGAGGCGACTATCATAGGTTTCTTCGCCGGTGTCTTTGGTGTATTAGTTACTGTGTTACTATGTATTCCGGCAAATATGATATTTAATTATTTGTTCCCGGATATGGGATTAGGCTCTTTAGCTTCTTTAAATCCTCTGCACGCTATACTATTGATTTTAGTTTCTATGTTATTAACTTATATCTCTGCGTTAATACCCGCGAGAGCTGGGGCTAAAAAAGATCCAGTTAAAGCTCTTCGTACTGAGTAATTCTTTAATTTATTGCCATTTTCGTTTTCAAAATATCTTCTTTTCCAATTATAGATAAGACTTTCTAGCTTAAGCAAAAAGAGGAAATTTTATAAATAGATATTCTTCCTAATGTAAATATATAAATATTTAATATGCCCTTAAACAAAGCTATATTTTATAAAGAAAAAAACTTGTTTTACGGATATTCATTATTAAAAACAGACAAACAATATTGAATATCCCTAAATTTGCATTTTTCAAATATTATTTTATAGAAGTGTTTACAAAATGACTGATTTTTAATAGTCGGTTTTGCGGTATAATTAGCCTGCTAGTTAAGAAAGCATGGGTAGCTATTGACTAAGTCTTAACTAGCAAAAAGCCTTTCGGTCAATAGTTAC
>JADING010000108.1 GCA_017694135.1 Candidatus Scatoplasma merdavium | reverse complement strand
TCACATTATTTCCAGAATTTTTCACTTCTTTTTTAGATAACTCTATTATTAAAAGAGCGGTAGCTAAAAAAGCTGTGGATTTTAAACTAGTCAACATACGCGAATTTAGCAAAGATAAGCACCACCGCGTTGACGATCGCCCTTTAGGTGGTGGAGCGGGACTCATTATGAAGCTTCAACCTCTCTGCGACGCTTTAAATTCTATTAGAACCCCTTCTTCTCACGTCATATTAACTTCCCCTTACGGATACAAATACGACCAAAAGAAAGCTATTGAACTTTCTAAAAAAGAAGACATCGTCATTGTCTGCGGGCATTACGAAGGAATAGATTATCGCTTTAATAAGTATTGCGATGAACTTATTTCTATTGGAGATTACATCCTTACCGGAGGCGAAATCGCTGCCCTTGCAATCTCTGACAGCGTCACTCGCTTGTTAAAAGGTGCGATATCAGAAGAATCAATCGAAAGCGAATCATTTGACAATTCCTTGTTAGAATACCCGCAATATACCTATCCAATTGAATATGATGGAGACAAGGTGCCAGATATTTTACTAACCGGTGACCATCAAGCCGTTAACAATTTCCGCTTGAGAAAACAGCTTGAACTCACAAAAAATCTGAGACCGGATCTATTTAATAAAAAAGAGTTCTCCAAAGAAGAACTCAAACGGTTAAAAGAATTAGAAACCAAAGAAATATCTAAAAGAGAAAAGCAGGCTTTAATCAAAGGGGAAAGATTTATTAAGAAAGACTAGCTATTTGTTTTCTCCGCCCTTTTTAGCCTGAGCCGCAATCATATTGCGCATCATCGGATTCATCTTTTTAATATTGTCTCGAAGCATTTCGTAAGATTTAATGACGCGGTTAACATCTTGAACTGATCTACCCGCGCCTTTAGCGATACGAATTTTACGGTTAGCTTTAATAATATCTGGGTTTTTCCTCTCTTTCGGAGTCATTGAATTAGAGATAACTTCAATAATATTGATGTTTTTTTCTCCCTGTTCAACTTGATCGGAATTGATTTTTGGCATACCAGGTAACATAGTTATGAGTTTACCTAAAGGTCCTAAACGGCGAATCTGATGGAGTAAATTGACAATGTCATCAATGCCGAAGTTACCTGACATTATCTTCTTCGTGGCTTTGACAGCCTTTTCTTGATCTAAATTTTCTTGAGCTTTTTCAACTAAAGAGACGACATCACCCATGCCGAGGATTCTCGATGCCATACGGTCAGGATGGAATGTTTCAATATCTTCAATCTTTTCACCAACACCAGCGAATTTAATCGGTAAACCAGAGATTTTTTTAATAGATAAAGCCGCACCACCACGAGCGTCAGAGTCAAGCTTAGACATGATGATACCAGTCAAATGCACCTTGGTGTGGAATTCTTTAGCGACATTAACGGCGTTCTGACCAGCGAGAGCATCAACTAACAAGAGCTCTTCGTTTAAAGGGATGCTAGTTTCGATATCTTGGAGCTCTTTCATCAAAGTCTCATCGATTTCTAAACGTCCAGCAGTATCGATAATAACAATGTTGTAATTCTCTTTTTGAGCTTTGAAATAGGCTTTCTTTGCAATCTCAACCGGAGAAGTTCCACTTCGATCAGAATAAACTTGCACACCAATCTGTTCACCGAGCTGAATAAGCTGATCAATAGCGGCAGGACGATAGACGTCACCGGCAACTAAAAGGACTTTCTTACCTTCCTTTTTGTACATGTTAGCGAGCTTACCGGCAGAAGTAGTCTTACCTGTACCCTGTAAACCAACAAGCATAATTGAAGTGACACCGGTTCTAGCAAAGTGAATCTCGTTATCTCCTTCACCTAAGAGCTCCGCTAATTTGTCGTTGATGATTTTAACAATCATCTGGGAGGGTGAGACTGATTGGATGACTTTTTGACCTATGGCCTGGTTTTTAACGTCTTCGACAAACTCTTGAACGACTTTGTAATTGACATCCGCTTCTAGCAAGGCACGGCGAACCTCAACAAGCATGTCATCGATATTCTTTTCAGTAATTTTCGCCTGTCCGCGAATCTTTTTTAAAATACCTTGTAAACGTGAACTTAAAGAATCAAATGCCATTTTCAATATCCTCCAATAACTTTTTTATCTCCCCCTTCGGATCTGAGGAAGTTTCAATCATCTTTAATCTTTCTATGAGATTAAGTTTCTGTCTCTCAATCTTCAAAACAGACTCAAACTTATCTAGCTTCGCTTCTGCTTTTTTCAAAGAAGTAAAGACGGCGTTTCTAGATACCTTTCTGTTCGCAGCAATTTCCGACAAAGAAAGGTCATCCTCGTAATAAGATACCATATCTTCTTTTTCAATATCGGAAAGCAAAGAAGAATAAATAGTTAGCAGTCTGTTATAACGCAGCTTTTTTTCTATTTCATCCATTACATTAAACCCGTTAAACACATTAAGAAAGTAAAGCCGACAAAGAAAACTAAATCGGTAGCAAAGAGCTGGTGAAAGATAGGATAGCGGTAAAAGTGCAACCTGTCTTGCGGCAAGAAAAAGAACGCAAAACAGAAAGCCATAACTATATCGGTTAAAAGATAAGTGATGTAGTAATTAGCAATAAAAGGCGAAAGGAAAAAAGAGATAATAAACATCGATAGTATCGAAGCGATAAAAGCAGACCAATACTTACCACCGATCATTTTTCATCCTCCTCACCTATAAGTAGACCATATAAATAACTATCTAAATCAAACACCTTAAGGTCAGAGAACTTTTCACCCAAGCCAATGTACCTAACAGGAACACCAATCTGATTGCGGATAGCTAAAATGATACCGCCTTTAGAAGTTCCATCCATCTTAGTGATAACAATACCAGACAAAGGAGTGACTTCTTTAAACACCTTGGCTTGTTCAACGCCGTTTTGCCCCGTATTAGCGTCAATTATTAAGAAAGTCTCGTGTGGGGCATCAGGAATAATCTTCTTCATAACGCGGCTCATCTTACCGAGCTCAGCCATGAGATTTGATTTGTTTTGCAATCTTCCTGCGGTATCCACAATAACTAAATCGTAATTCTCGCTTTTAGCTTTATTCAATCCTTCGTAGCATAAAGAAGAAGGATCCACTCCGTAGTTTCCTTTAACAATATCGCAACCTAAGCGCCTTGACCATTCTTCCAACTGTTCCGAAGCTCCAGCTCTAAAAGTATCTCCAGCAACTAAAAGAACCTTTTTCTTTCTATCGATATATCTTTTAGCTAACTTAGCAATAGTTGTAGTTTTCCCAACACCATTGACTCCAACCACCAAAAGAACCGTCGGCCCTTCTTTAGCAAACTGCAGCTCTAAATCCTCTTTGTTAACACCAGAAGCACGGTAATCTTCAAACATCATATCGATGAGAAGATCGTTGATTTCTTTCGGATCTTCAATTCTATCGATCTTCGCTTGCTTCTTAGCCTTGTCAACTAAAGACAAACTCAAATCGACACCGACATCAGCTTCAATTAAGATCTCTTCTAAGTCTTGGAAGTACTCCTCATCGACTTTATAGAAAATCGAGGTCAGTCTTCTCAACTTTGCCATAAAGCCCTTGTTGGACTTTCTTAAACCGCGAACATAAACATCTTTATCACTCTCTTTGTAAACTCCAGGCTTTTCTAAATAAACTTGTTTTACAACGTTAGATGAATCTTCCTGTTTAACCTCAGCAGCTATCTTAACCTCGGTTTCTTTCTTCACTTCAGTTTCAACAGACTTAACTTCTTTAATCTGCTCAGTTTTAACTTCTTCTTTCAAAGTTGAAGCTTCTTCTTCAACCGGTTTAATTGTCTCCTCTTTTATTTGTTCTTCTTTTATCTCAGCAAGAGGTTCTTTAGTTTCAACAACCTTTTCTTCTTTCTTAAATTTATTGCGTAAATACGATAGTAATCCCATTAAATAACCCTTCTTTCTAAGGCCTCTTTCGCAGCCATTTGCTCCGCTTTCTTCTTTGAGGAACCAACACCCTTACCTAAGGCTACCCCATTTACTCTAACTTCAATAACAAAATGCTTGTCTTGCGGGGATCCGCTTTCTTTCAAAACGACGTATTCAATCTTAACCGTTCCATCTTTCTGAACGAATTCTTGAAAGCGAGATTTGTAATCAAACTGCTCGTAAGAGAGGTAGTTCTCAATCGGTTCAATAAAAAACGACTTAACAAACTCTTCAACTTTAACGAAGTTTCTATCGTTATCTAAATAGAAAGCACCTATAAAAGCCTCAAAGACATCTTCTAAAATTTTATCTGGTATTTTCCCGGTTTTTTCTTGCCCGTGTGAAACGCGAATAAACTTATCAAGCCCCAGTTCTTTAGAAAAAGAAGCTAGCGTTTTACCTCTTACTAAAGAAGCGCGGCATTTAGAAAGCTCACCAGAATTCATATTGGGAAACTTCTGAAAGATAAATTTACCCACCAACAAGTCCAGCACAGCGTCGCCGATAAACTCCAATCTCTCATAATCTAAGCACTCATCTTTGTGCTCGTTGCGGTAAGAAGAGTGAGTAAAAGCTTGTTCATACAGAGAAAAGTCTTTGATTTCTAAACCTCTTTTGGCCATATTGGAGAGAAACAAATCAGCGTTTTTCATCCTTAAAAGCCTCTCCAATCTTAGAGACAATATCCGCTTTAATCATGCGGTATGCTAAATCCATTGAATAGTAGAAAAACTTCGCATCAGAATTTCCGTGAGTCTTAATAGCTACACCATTGATGCCTAAAAGTATCGCTCCACCAGTTTTGCGGTAATCCATAGTTTCTTTCATTTCAACGAAACCCTTTTTAGCAAATAGATAAGCGATTTTAGAAAGCAAATTGCGTTTGAAAGCTTTTTTAATCATTCCGTTCATCATCATGGCGCAACCCTCTGTCGCCTTCAAAAAGATATTTCCAGGGTAACCAGTTGAAACGATAACATCGTGGTGTCCATCTAAACAATCGCGCGCTTCAACATTGCCGAGGAAATTGACATCAGACTGGTTAGAAAGTATCTCGTAAGCTTCCTTAGTTTCTTCTAAACCTTTACCTTCTTCTGCCCCATTAGAAAGCAGATAAACGGAAGGAGAAGCAATGTGAAGAATCTCTTTGGCGTAAATTGAACCAAGTTTAGCGAAAGTCACAAGCTCTTCTCCGGTATTAGTGTTAGACGCTCCTATATCTAAGATACACGTTTGTTTTCCTTTTATAGCGGTAGGAAACGGGGCGCAAAAACCAGCTCTGTTTACACCTTTGACATTTTTTAACATCAAGGTAGACCCGGCTAAAAAACCGCCGGTAGATCCAGCTGTAACTAAACCTTGACAAGTTCCTTCTTTTACTAGTTCTAAAGCGCGATACATTGAAGAATCTTTCATACGGAGAAATTTCAACACATCGGTTTTCATCGGAACTATTTCAGTGGTCGGAAGAATTTCAACTCTCTCTAATCCCTCGAGCTCTTTTAATTCTTCTTTGTTACCGCAGCAGATAAACTGAACTTCTTTGTTTTCTGCTAAATACATTTTTATACCTTTGATAAATTCCACAGCTCCGAAATCAGAGCCCATCATATCTAAAGCAATTTTAATCATATACGCTCCTTAAATAACAAAGTTACCATCTTGGAAAACTTGAACTTCTCTTCCATCAGCAGTAATACCAACGATAGAAAGGTCTTTGGTACCAATCATAAAATCGACGTGAGTGAGAGAAGAATTGATGCCATTAGCTTTCTTCTCTTCTTCACTCAGTTCATCGTAATTTGTTACCGTCTCTGGATAAGAATCACCAATAGCCAAGTGACACGAGGCATTTTCATCAAACAAAGTTTCTTGGTAAACAATATTTTGTAAAGAAATTGGAGATTGATACGGAACCAAGGCAGCTTCGCCTAAAGAGAGAGAACCTTCATCGGTTTCAACGATAGATTTCAAAGTATCATAACCGACTTCGGCACCATAATTGACAATCTTTCCATCCTTAAATTCAAAGTAAAATTTATCTATCATTTGCCCTTTGTAACAAAGAGGCTTAGAAGAGTAGCAGATACCGTTGATATTATTAGCATCCGGACAAGTAAAAATCTCTTCAGTCGGAAGGTTCGGAGTAAAGAACTCATCGTTAAACTTCTGTTTAGATTGAGCGGCAACCCAAATGTGATCTTTTTCTAAGCCGACAGTTAAATTAGTGCCGAGCGAATTGTTATATCTCAAAGCGACAAAGTGGTATTTGTTAAGTGCATCTGCTCTTTGATTAAGGCTAGCAATGTGGTTTTTCCATTCTTGAACCGGGTCGTTCTCCTCTTTGATGCGGCAGGCTTCATAGATCTTTTTCCAAAGTTCCATTTCTGCTTGAGTGCGAGATAAATGCGGAAAAACTCTCTTCGCCCAAGCCGGAGTAGGACAAGCAGCTACGCACCATGCGAGTTCATTAGAAGAATACTTGTCTCTATAAGGGCGAAGTATTTCGGCTCTTTTAGAAGAATAGGCTTTAATGTGAGAAGAACTAACTTCTTTATAAGCCATAGGATCAGAACCAACCAAAGTAATCTTGGCAAAGTGACGATCGGTTCTCTCTTTCATTTTTAAAACTTCCCATTCGCTAACTTGGCTGAGCTTAGTAATTGATTGACGCATTAAAGATTGCTTATCAATCTGAGTATCGTAATAATCAACTTCAACGCTTCTAGCCTTCTTAGCGTAAAGGCGCATGACTAAATATCTAACAAAGGTAGCCATTTGAACATCAGCCACGATGTAGACATCTTGTTTTGGATTGCAATTGATACCGACTTCAGCGATTAAATCGGCGTACTTTTTCATCATTAAAGCTTTTTTCACGGAGTTTTCTCCTTTTCAAAATAAGCAAAAAACTTTTGCTCACGTATATCTTATATTAAATTATGTTTCTATTGTTAGACTTTGTAAAAACTTTAGGGGTAGAATAACACTAGAAGGAAAGGGAAAATACTAAGATGGAAGATATTTACTTTAGATGTCCAACTGGAGTTTACATTGTTGATGACTCCTTATTAAAAATCGGTGAAATCATAAAAAAAGAAGGATTTACCAAAGTTTATTTGCTTTACGGCAATCACCTTAAGAAAAACGGTGAATTAGAACAAATCATTCAAAGCCTCATTGCAAGTGGAATTGAATTTGAAGCTCAAGGCGGAATCAAAGCTAATCCAGACATCGAATTTGTCCGCGCTTGCACAGTTGAAGTAAAAGAATACGCCCCTCAAGCCATTCTAGCCTGTGGCGGTGGTTCTGTTATAGATACGGCAAAATCGGTAGCAAACGCCTATTATTACGAAGGAGATCCCCTTGATTTTAACAAAAAAACTGCAATACCTAAAAAAGCCCTGCCTGTTGCTTGCTTGCTAACTATTGCTGCTGCTGGAAGCGAAATGAGTGACTCGTGCGTCATCTCTGATTACAAGACCGGATTTAAAGGTGGATTTAATTCCCCTACTAACCGCCCTAAATTTACTATTATGGATGCAGCTTTAACTTTAGAAGTGTCACCTTTCCAGACTTTTTGTGGAATAGCAGATATTATTTCACACTCATTTGAAAGATATTTCTCCCCTTCTGTCGCAGATCAACTTTCTGATTATTTAGCCTTAGCTGCTATTAGAGAGTGCATTGATTTAGCGGCTGTTTTAAAGCAAAATCTCAAAGATATCGAAGCAAGAAGACAGCTTATGCTCGTTTCTTCTTTCTCTCACAACGGATGGACTTCATTTGGAAAATCTAAAACCAGATTCCCGTGCCACATGGTTGAACATGAAATGTCGGGTAAATACCCTGCTTTACCTCACGGCCTCGGGTTGCGCTTCTTAATGCCGGAGTTTTTGCACCTTAACGAAGAAACTCTTGGTGAAAAGATCAAAAAGTTCAATCACTTCGTTTTTGATGTCAATGACAGTTCCTTCATTCATTTAGAAAGCTTCTTTGATAACACTCCTCTTCCTAAAGACTTATCAGAATACGGAATAAGCAAAGAAGAGTTAATTAACTATCAGAAAAAACTTCTATTAAAATAGTAATTTTCATTTTCACTTTAATAAAAGCACCGTTCTTTACGCGGTGCTTTTAGATTGTCTTACAATTTTAAGCATATAGAAAATATTTTATTTGTTTTCAAATACCACAAAACCAAGGCCTTTTCACTCTAACTTAGCTTTAAATTACAGGCTTAAAAAATCATCTTTTTTCACTTGCTGTGCAATACTTAATCTTATTGAAAAACAGTTATATAAACAGGTGTAAAACATATAAGAATATAGAAGTGTTTACAAAATGACTGATTTTTAATAGTCGGTTTTGCGGTATAATTAGCCTGCTAGTTAAGAAAGCATGGGTAGCTATTGACTAAGTCTTAACTAGCAAAAAGCCTTTCGGTCAATAGTTAC
>JADING010000107.1 GCA_017694135.1 Candidatus Scatoplasma merdavium | reverse complement strand
GTTTCTAAAATCCGAACAAGGTGTCTTCGTTGCCGTTTCTTTAATAGGTATCTTGATAGTTTATCTAGTTGCTGATTCTTATAAATCAAAGCTAGAAAACAAACGTTTAGAGTTCATTTTAAACGATGTTAAAGACAAATCGAATTTTTCTTTAACTATCGATGAAACACACTTTGAAATAAAAGATGGCAAGATCGTTTTTTCAAACAGCGAAAAAACTTCTTCCAATAGAAAGGAAAAAAAGAAAAATGACTAAAAAATTAGCATTCTCTCTCAGTTTTCTTACTCTCGCTCTAGTCTCAGTTGGCGCTGCTAGCGCTAGCTTTATTATTAACAATAGCGAGGAGCAAAGTAAAACTATCGATAACATTCCTGTTGATGTTGGCGATGTCATTACAGATGGCAAATACGCCAGTTTATTGAAAGATATTTCTACAACTGGCTTCTCTTACGTTACAGTCACTTCTGGTGAAGAAACCAACAATTACATATGCGAAGATGACATCCATCTTGCATCCACTATCGATTTTAACAATTACAAAACTTTTAAATCGGAGTTATTGAGTTCTAATTTTGTTTTCGAACTCATTTCCTCAAATAATGCGTTTACAAAAGACAATTTCCTCAGCGCTTATTTTAAATTCGGTGATCAACTTCTCACTCCGAAGTCTGAATACTTATCTGTTGAAGCTTCGCGAATAAAAGTTTGTTTTCCTTTCGCTAATTCCAGTTATTCTGGATTAGATAAATTCATAAGCGAAAGCGAAGATACCAAACTTAATCTCACCTTTGACTTTGACGCTATCGATACAAACCTCAACGCTTTTGGAGACCTCACCTTCAAAATTAGTATTGAGCAATCTAAGGAAACTATCTAGGAGGAATTATTATGAAAAAGAAACTTCTTTTATCCGCACTATCTTTCTTATCATTAGCCGCAACTTCAATTTCCTTAGTTAGCGCAAGCTTTGTAGTTTACGACAATTCAAAAGTCGCTAACGGGAGCGTTACTAACTCAAATAACAAAGAAAAAGTTAAGGTGAATTTCAAATCTAGCGATGGAAAAATCAATTCATCTTCCTATTTCCCTAAAACTGATAAGGTCAGTTTAGCTGCTGCGCCTTCATTCTCCGTAAAAGGAACTGTTGTTAATGAAGACACTTTAGAAGAAACAGAAATGACCGTTTCTTATTACGATTGGACACTTGAAGATGGAACAAGTCTAGCCAATTCAGACAAAACTTACGGTGATTTGATTAATTCCAACAACGAAGTTGTCATCACTGGCACTTTAAAAGACTTCTCAAACGTCCCTGCTGATCAGCTTAATGCTCAATACAGTGAAAACCTTCAGGTTGGTGATGATATTGTTGTTGCCAAAGATGCTTCTGATACTTCTAACATTGTCAGCTTAGATAAGACTGTTTATAACCAAGATGTAACCTCAACCATTTCTTTAGCATCTAGCGCTTCAGAATATACGGAAATGGTTAATTTCAACAACAACTCAAAATATAAAAACAGCCAAGTTGGATACAAATTAAACACCACTAATTCAGCGTCTTTCAATAAAACTTACGAATCCTCTACTAACGGAGACACAACCGTAGGTCTAAATAACGCTGAAGCCAACGCAACTAGCAGCGATTATAAACCTTATTTAACCCCTAATCTAAATACGACAAACAACTGCCAAAACTACGTTGTTCACGAATTCAAATTAGAAAACGATGTCCTATTCAATAGAAATTTCACAGTTGGAGGGCATCAAGCGTTCTACGGTTCAAATAACGGATGGTCTCAACACGATGCCAACGGATTTATTGTCGGAGCTTACAATGAAATTGACTTAAATGGTCACGATCTAGTTTTAACTAAAGGTTCAACGTTAACTTCTTACGGCTCTATTACCGATTCAGTTGGCGGAGGAAAAATAATAATTGAAGAAGGTGCAACTTTAACAACTCCTTTGGTAATTGAAGATACGACTCACGAAACCGATATCGGTGCCTATTTTAATGGTGTCTTGTCGTTTAACTTATACCGTTCTCCTTATTTGAATGCCACAACTGTTGTTAAACATGGTGGAAAACTAATCGGTAACATGATGAAAGACACTGGTGGTGCTTCAGCGTATGGTGTTTCAGTACCTATCTATCTTATTAGTAGTGACAGCGCTGATAAACCGATGTTTTACTTATCTGAAGGTGAAGCGACTAGAGAAGTCTATTACGATTTAAATCTCAGATACAGCGACATTGAGAAAAAAACTGAACGCTCCTCTAGCATTACTAACAACATCCGCTATCAAAGAATACGCTACGATTTCTACAACGCTGATGTAACATACAACGGGTTTAATGCTAGTTTTAAACTTTCTAATAAAACTATAAAAATAAATGAAAACCGCGTAAATACGCCGATTTCCCCTTATTACGATTGGTATTTCCATTCATCAAAGTTAAATCTCCATTCGCAAATAAGCTTAATGCCCGGTGCATATGTTAACTTTGACGAAACTAGCGAGCTTAATTTAAGTTACAACAAATTTGTTGCAGAAACCCAATCACAATACAGCACCTCATATCAAGGAGTCGGTGGAATCACAGCTTATCCTAGTTATGGTACTCCCTCTTTGTTATCAACTTTAAAAAACAAAGAAGGCTGGGACTATGGCATGGATGTTGATAGTTTCAATGACTTCTGGGCATATATGAATGAAAAAGAAGCCAAAGTTGATCTAAACGGCAAAGTTACATTCTCCACCAATGAAGAAAAAGCTACTCAGTATCACCCTTATGTTCTCGCTGGTAATATTAACATCAACAACCAAGGCCAATTTGAAGAAAGTTACAATGAAGCGTTAAATAACGATCTGAAAATTGACCTCCACGCTAATAGCGTTAAGTGCTTCCAGGGGTATTTTGGCCTATTTGATTTCCTCTTAGGTAGAAAACTTGGCACGCTATACAGCTATTACGCTACTATGCCTTTAATCTCTAATGGCAAGGTTGTCTTTGATCCAACTAATGAAAACAATCAGCTTAACTTTGATTTAGGTGGTACTTACAACAATGGAATCATAACCATTGGAGATAAAAACTACGCTTTCATTTATAACGAGTATGAAAAAGCTATGGATAATCCGTACAATGCTGAAGTTGCATCCGAAGAAGATTTCGCCACTTCTGTCGACAGTTTAGCTGGTAAATTTGAAGAAGTTAGCGTTAATTCAAACTACATCAGCTTTAATGGTGAAAATTACATATTCTTCCAAGGCGCTTATATACATATCAAATTAAATAGCGGAAGTACTACTGACGGAACTGTCAACGGCTCTTTCTTTGTAACAAGCAAATCCACCAAATTGAAAGGTTCAAGTGTCAATTTCAGTTACACTAACAACCAGTGGAAAGCTAATTAATTTAAATAGTCTGTACCATTCTCTTCGGTACAGGCTATTTTTGTTTGCTGAAATTTAATAGCTTGATGCTATTTTGTCTATGAGAAATTAAAAACGCGTATAAGTAAGTCATAATATTAGTAATCTAATCTCTCTTTTAAAATAGCTAAAAATAATAAGCTATTTCCGTTCTTTAGTATTTATAATATAAGCA